>CAJGDU010000029.1 GCA_904502175.1 Clostridiaceae bacterium | reverse complement strand
TACGAAGCACTCGGCAACGTAAAGTTTCGAGGTGTCCATGTTTTTGACCTCAGCGTTTGCCATTGCTGATTTGAGGACCTTCTCAAGGACTTCACACGCGGCTTTCGGTGTGTGCTTGAGGATGGCCATCGCTTTTTCTGCATCTTCGCCGCGGATGAGATCGAGGACGATCTGAACTTTCCGGGGCGCGATTCTCACAAATGTTGCGGAGGCTTTTGCTTCCATTATTTACACACTCCTTCTGTTAGCCTGTTTTGGATCCCGAGTGACCGCGGAAGGTCCGAGTCGGTGCGAATTCGCCAAGTTTGTGTCCGACCATGTCCTCTGTTACATAAACCGGGACATGCTTGCGGCCATCGTGAACTGCGAAGGTATGACCAACGAAATCGGGGAAAATTGTGGAAGAACGGCTCCAGGTCTTGAGGACCTGCTTGTCGCCGGTCTCGTTCATCTTCTGAACACGGGCCAGCAGCTTCGGTTCTACGAAGGGGCCCTTTTTAGTACTTCTGCTCATAATCCTTAGCTCCTTTCACGATTATTTGCCGTTGCGACGTCTGACGATCATCTTATCGGACTTCTTGTTGTGCTTACGGGTCTTGTAACCAAGAGCCGGTTTACCCCACGGGGTCACAGGGCCGGGACGGCCGATGGGCGATTTACCCTCACCACCGCCGTGCGGATGGTCGTTCGGGTTCATGACGGAACCGCGGACGGTCGGGCGGATACCCATGTGACGGGTGCGGCCGGCCTTACCGATCTTGACGTTCGCGTGGTCCGCGTTGCCGACCTGGCCGATGGAGGCCATGCAGATCTCGGGGACGTTGCGAAGCTCGCCGGAAGGCATACGGAGAAGGGCGTAGCCGTTCTCGCGGGCCATGAGCTGAGCTGCGTTGCCGGCAGAGCGGGCGAACTGGCCGCCGCGGCCGGGATAGAGCTCGACGTTGTGGACAAAAGTACCCACGGGGATGTTGACCAGCGGAAGGGCGTTGCCGGGCTTGATGTCCGCCTCGGGGCCGTTCTCAATGGTCATGCCGACCTTCAGGCCGACAGGAGCGAGGATGTATTTCTTCTCGCCGTCTTCATACTGAACAAGAGCGATGTTCGCGGAGCGGTTCGGGTCGTACTCAAGGGTGAGGACGGTGGCCGGAACGCCGAACTTGTCTCTCTTGAAGTCGATGATTCTGTACTTTCTGCGGTTGCCGCCGCCTCTGTGGCGGACGGTGATTCTTCCGTAACTGTTGCGGCCGGAATGCTTGTTGAGCGGTTCCAGAAGGCTTCTCTCGGGAGCAACCTTGGACAGTTCGGAGTAATCGGTGACCGACATGTTTCTTGTGCCGTTCGTAGTCGGCTTGATAACTCTAATCGCCATTTCGATTCACACTCCTTATACCATGCCTTCGAAGAACTCGATGGTCTTGGAGTCTTCGGTAAGGGTCACGATTGCTTTCTTCCAGGAAGCCTTGTAGCCTTCGTAACGGCCATAGCGCCGTTTCTGACCACGGACGTTCATGGTGTTGACTTTAAAGACTTCGACGCCGAAGAGCTCTTCACAAGCCTTCTTGATCTCGATCTTGTTGGCGTCTTTCGCGACTGCGAAGGTGTACTTCTTCAGCGCGGTGTTGCCCATAGTTTCCTCGGTGATGATGGGGCGGAGGATGATATCCTGTGCTGTTTTACTCATGCATATACCTCCTCGAGCTTCTCAACGGCACCCTTGGCGATGACGAGCTTGTCGGCGTTCAGGATGTCGTAAACGTTGATGGCGTTCACCGGGCTGACTTTGACGCCGGCGATGTTTCTCGCGCTCTTGTAGATGACCTCGTCCTTCTCAGCGGTGACGATGAGGGTCTTCTTGACGGCGCCGAGGGCGTCCAGGGCCGCGACCATGTCCTTGGTCTTGATGGCGTCCATCTTGAGGTCGTCGACGACCTGGAACGCATCGGATGCGACCTTGTCAGAGAGCGCGGACTTCATGGCGAGCTTTCTGACTTTCTTGTTGATGTCGAAGCCGTAGCTGCGGGGCTTCGGACCGAGGGCGACACCACCGTGTCTCCACTGCGGAGAGCGGGTGGAACCCTGTCTTGCGTGGCCGGTGCCTTTCTGTCTCCAGGGCTTGCGGCCGCCGCCTCTGACTTCTGCGCGTGTGAGGGTGGACTGAGTACCCTGACGCTGGTTTGCCAGGTAGTTGACAACGACGAGATGCATGGCGCTGGCGTTCGGCTCGATGCCGAAGATGCTGTCGCTCAGGTCCATCTTGCCTTTTTCCTTACCGGCAAAGCTGTAAACTTTTACGCTAGGCATGTCTTACTCCTCCTTACGCTTTGACTGTATCTTTCAGAATGACGATACCGCCCTTGGGGCCGGGAACGGCGCCCTTGATGGCGATGAGGTTGTTTTCGGCATCGACCTTGACAACATCGAGATTCTGGATGGTGACGCGCTCGTGACCGAGATGACCGGCGAGCTTTTTGCCTTTGAAGACGCGGGACGGGTCGGAGCATGCGCCCAGAGAACCGGCGTGTCTTGCGTTGGGGCCGGTACCATGGGACTCTTTCAGGCGGTGGAAGTTCCAGCGCTTGATGGCACCCGCGGTACCCTTACCTTTGCTCGTTCCGACGACATCGACTTTGTCACCGGCTGCGAATGTGTCTGCTTTGACGATATCTCCGACGTTCAGCGCGGAGGTATCTTCCAGGCGGAACTCGCGAAGCACTTTCTTCGGAGCGACGTCCGCCTTGTCGAAATGACCCTTTTCGGGTTTGTTGACGCGTGTGACCTTGACGTCGCCGAAGCCGAGCTGAACCGCTTCGTAACCGTCGTTCTCGACGGTCTTCTTCTGGACGACCGGACACGGACCTGCTTCAATGACGGTGACGGGGATGACGTTTCCGACTTCGTCAAAGAGCTGTGTCATACCGATTTTCTTACCGATAAGACCTTTCTGCATGTTATTTTCCTCCTTTGGTTATTGGTTGGCGATGTGTCATCGTCAACATGACCGTTCAGTGTGTACTCTGTGAGATGGCTTAGAGCTTGATCTCGATGTCCACACCGGCGGGAAGCTCAAGACCGGTCAGGGCTTCGATCGTTTTGGCCGAAGGTCTGATCACGTCGATGAGTCTCTTGTGGGTGCTCTGCTCAAACTGCTCGCGGCTGTCCTTGTACTTGTGGACGGCGCGAAGGATGGTGACGATCTCTTTCTCGGTCGGCAGCGGCACGGGGCCGGATACCTTGGCACCGGTGCGCTTCGCGGTCTCAACGATCTTCTCAGCGGCGGTGTCGACGAGGTTGTGGTCATAACCTTTCAGTCTGATGCGGACCTTTTCTTTTGCTGCTTTGTTCTGTGTTGCCATTGATGATTCCTCCTAAAGGTTGTTCATGGCGGGCACACTCTGTTGTGCTGCCCTGTCGGAATTTTCAACACTGCGCCGGGTGTTTCCCCTTTCAGTATTGAAAAAACCTGGCGGCCGTTCTTGCGGCCTCCGGGTGGCACAAACAGTCTGGCACATAGGTTTCCCCGTCATGCAACCCTACGGGTGTTCCATGTACACAATATTAGTTTCGCCCGGTTTAAAATCGGACATACTCCGCGGAAATTTCCCGTCTCGAAGGACGGCCACCTCCCGCATCATCGCATATCTCCTGTGAAATGGGCGCAGTAAGCCCTTTTCACGTGCCCGTAGATATTATCATATATATAAGGGCATTGCAAGGAAAATTTCGGCTTTTTTTACAAACTTTTTTGAGAAATTTCGGCGCTTTTCACAAGGCGTCAAAATATGGTGTTTCGGGGCGATCTACCCACAAAATATGGGCCGGGTGTTGCGCCGGCCCGAAGGGGTATATATAATGTATAAGTATTCTATTTCTGATAAAAGGAGTGCGTTTATGTCCAGACCTCTGGCGGATCGCATCCGCCCCCGCACCCTCGACGACATCGTCGGCCAGCAGCATCTGCTGGCTCCCGGGAAAGCGCTCCGGAACATCGTCGAGTCGGGGAACATCCCAAACCTCATCTTCTACGGCCCCTCCGGGGTGGGCAAGACCACCCTCGCGAACCTCATCGCCGAGGAGACCAATAAAAAGCTGTACCGGCTCAACGCCACCACTTCCGGCATCGCCGACATCAAGGACATGGTGGCGGACGTGGGGACTCTCGCGGCCCCCAACGGCATCCTGCTCTACCTCGATGAGATCCAGTACTTCAACAAGAAACAGCAGCAGAGTCTGCTCGAATACCTCGAGAGCGGCGACATCACCATGATCGCCTCCACCACCGAGAACCCCTACTTCTACGTCTACAACGCGGTCATCTCCCGCTGCACGGTCTTCGAGTTCAAGAGCGTGTCCGCCGAGGACATCGTCCCCGCGGTGGAACGGGCCTTCGCCTTTGTCGGCGAGGAGAACGGCGTCACCTACGACGTGTCGGACGACGTGAAGTTCGCCATTGCCCGGGCGGCCGGCGGCGATGTGCGCAAGGCCATCACGACCGTCGAGCTCTGCAGCGTCGCGGCGGGCCCCGGCGAGGGCGACCCGCCCGTGGTCTCCGTCGGCACGGAGCTCATCGAACAGATCACGTCCAAGTCGGCCATGCGGTACGACAGGGCAGGAGACGACCACTACGACATCGTCTCCGCCTACCAGAAGTCCCTGCGGGGCTCGGACCCGGACGCGGCGCTCCACTATCTCGCCCGGCTGCTCGAGGCCGGCGACCTGCCCTCCGCCATCCGGCGGCTGCTGGTCTGCGCCTGCGAAGACGTGGGCCTCGCCTATCCCCAGATCATCCCCATCGTGAAGGCGGCCTGCGACATCGCGCTGCAGGTGGGCCTCCCGGAGGCCCGCATCCCGCTGGCCGACGCGGTCATCCTCGTCGCCACCAGCCCGAAGTCCAACTCGGGAGAAATGGCCATCGACGCCGCGCTGTCCGACCTTAAGGCCGGCCGCTCCGGTCCCATTCCCCGCCAGCTGCAGAACAAGCACTTCGACGGCGAGGACCAGGAGGTCAAGGGTCAGTTCTACATCTATCCCCACGACTATCCGGACCACTGGACGTACCAGCAGTACCTGCCGGACGCCCTGGTCGGTACGCAGTATTACGAGCCCGGCCCCAACAAAACGGAGCAGGCGGCCAAGGCGTACTGGGATCAAATCAAAAAGAAGGGAAAGTAATCCTTGAGATATTGCTTTCCGTAAATGTCAAGCCCGTTTTTCTGTGGAAAACGGGCTTGACATTTGTTATATATTACAGTCTGTATATTTTCTTTGCTTAAAAAAGTCTAAAACTATGCGGAAACGTTTAAAACATTTTTTAAAAACCGCATAATAATGGGCGTTTCACGCTCTTCAACAGGTTGTGGAGAAAAAATGGGGGTTGACAGGTCTCTTTTACGAAATGTTGAATTCGAGCCGCGGTCAGGAAATGAAATCAGCATATTGCATAAAAAGTATGTTTACTCCCTCCGGAAGGGCCATGGCGTGGGACGTGTGCTGCCCCGCCGTGGCAATGACAGCGGCCAGGACCAGCAGGATGATGAGAAGCCCCAACAGGCACCGTACCCACCATTTCGAGAGGGCGCCGCGCTTTGCCTTCGGCGCCTCCTGCTCCCTTTGAGGAGCGCGCTCTTCGCGGTCTTCTCTGTCCAGATAGACGGTGAAGTCGTCGTCGGTTTTGGCCTCTTCTTCCGCGGTCAGCAGGTCCTTCAGTCCCCCGGGCAGCTCCATGGTGTTGCGAATGTAGAACGCGCTGCGGATGTCGTCCCAGATGTCGCGGAACGACGCCTCCGCGTCCAGAGATGCCGCCGCTTCCGACTGTTTCGCGTCCGGGTCCAGCGCCAGCGCGAGGGCCGGCTCCGCGGCCCCGTTCCAGTCCCGGGTCGAGGACTGGCAGAACCGGTCATAGAGGTCCAGGAGCCAGTTGAAGAAAGCGAGGCGGGACTCCGCGAAGTCTCTGGCCCGAAGGTCATGGAGCTGTTCCAGCTCCATAATGGACTGCTCCACTTTGATGAACGACTCCCGCAGCGCGGCGGGGTCCCGGAAGGCCCGTTCGTCGTTCCCGTTCCACCGGATGAGGCTGAGCCGCTGGGCCGGAGTCAGCCGGTGCAGGACCGCCTGGACCAGCGCCATGATGCTCTCTTCGCTCATCATGGACTTCTCTTTCACTTCGGCGCGGCACGCCTCCGCCGTCACCAGCTCCGGTTCGTCGGACAGCGCGTCGGACACGCCGGCGACATCGATATACTCCTCCGCCGACAGGCCCACCGTGTCCTCCTCCAGCATGCGCTCACAGACCATGCGTGTCTCTCTGCGCGCCAGGAGCGGAAAGTCTTCCGGATCGGACAGCCGCTGGACGCCGTCATACAGGCGGACGTAGATGTCCCGCACGGCAAGGTCCGTCTTCCGGCGGCCCTCCTCCGTGGCGGCGTCAAAGTATTTCATGCAGCGGGCCCGGCAGATGCGGACGCTGTCGTTGTAGAGGAACTCGTAGGCCTCTTCATCACCCTTGCGGACGGCGGTCAGCACGTCCGTGTAGTTGATTCTGTTCTCTTCGCTCATAAAGCATCTCCCAATACAGAATAGTTGTCACAGAATTCCTCTTTATTATACAAAAAATAAAAGAGACAAAAAACCCCTCCGGGAAAATCCCGGAGGGGTTTTGTCTGACTCAGCAGAGCAGATCGCCCAAACGGACGTTAGCCCATGATGTTCTGGAAGCTCTTGTAGGTCTTCAGAGCACCGTCTTTGTCATACGCGAAGGCACGAGCGCCCTTCTGGCCGTTCCACTCATAGGAGATGACCTGGACGTTGCCGTCCTTGTCGGTCTGGCAGGCAGCCCAGTTGTCGCCGACTTCGGCGCGGGTGATGCCTTCCTTCTCGTCCTTGGCAGTGGCGGTCGGGGTGAGGTCTTTCGCATAGTTGAGGGTGTCGGTACCAACCTTGACCGTGCTGAGCGCACCATCTTTGTAGTTGTACTTCGCGGTCTCGATGGCGTCACCGTTCGGATCGGCAAGAACGACTTCGTTCAGGACGCCGTCCTTGGTCTTGAACTGGAAGGATTTCTCTGCGCCGAGGGCGTCAGTGAACTTCAGTTCGGTGAGGGTGCCGTCAAGGATCTCGGGCACGTTCGGGAACGCGTAAGCCAGCTTCGCGAGGATGGAGGCAGCGTCAGAGGTATGGGTGGCGACATAGGCCAGCGGATTGGTGTTGGCCAGGTTCAGACCGGTGACGAAACGGGCAACGTCATTGGTGCCGATGTTCAGGATGGAGCCATCGACGGTGACGGGCACGGTCTTGGTCTTGACGTCGACATCGTAGACATACTCGTTCAGGGAGCCTTCCGCGGCAGCGTCAGCTTTCACGTCGGCAGAGGGAGCCTGGACCGTGACGGCCGGTTTGGCAACGTCGACATCTCCGGCTTCAAGCTTGCCGGAGCGGCCGTTGCAGCCTCTCAGAGCGGCGAGCAGGATGCCGAGGAGCAGCAGGCAGCAGAGCAGCGGCAGGAGCCACTTCCAGCAGCCAGCGAGGCCCTTCTTCTTGCCGGCAGCAGCGGCGACGGCAGCAGCCTTGTCGTCCGCTTCTTCTTTGGCGGCAGCATAGGTGACTTTCGCGTCGTCGACTTTCGCGTCGATGTCCGCTTTGACGTCAGCAGCTTTGGCCTTGAGGTCGACATCGATGTCAGCGGCTTTCGCGGCGGCGGCAGCACCGACAGCAGCGGCACCGGCAGCGGCGGCAGCGCCGACCTTCTTGAGGTCAACGTCGACGTCGGGTTTCTTCACGTTGATGTAAGGAAGCTCTTCTTCGACTTCGACTTCGGGTTTCTTGAGGTCGATGTCGGGCAGCTTCGCGTCGATGTCAGCCTTGATGTCGGCAGCTTTCGCTTTGAGGTCCACGTCGGGAAGATCGACGTCGGCGTCGACGCCTTTCCACTCAAAGCCGGGCAGATTGAGGTCGAGGTCGCTGAACTTGCTGACCAGACCGGTGGCGGCAGCGGCGCCAACGCCGAGTGCCGGCCATTTCAGCTTGCCGGACAGACCGTCCCAGATAGCGTTCCAGGACCAGCCGTCGCCCTCAGGCAGAGCATAAACGAAGTCGCCGTCGAACTTCTCCCGCATCAGACGGGTGAAGAAGCTCATGGGAGAAGCAGCATACTTCGTGTAGTCGAAGCCGTCCGCTTCCCATTTCTTGGTCTCGTCCTCGACTTTGTCTTTGGCGATGTTCAGGCCGCCGACAACAGATCCGGGGGAGATGCCGAGTTTCTTGGCGATCTCAGCAACAGAATAACCTTCGTTCCAGAGAAGGAGTTCGGTCTTCTGGCGCTGGGGCAGGATGCCGAGAATCTTTTCCGTAAGGTCTTTGACTGTGGCAAAGGTCAGGACGCCATCTTTCTTCTCTGCCTTGTAGTCGGACAGAGTGAGGAGATTGAGGTCTTTGACTTCCGCATCTGCCAGTCCGCCGAACGTGGCCGCTTTTTCGGCACAGGTCAGGTGGGCGATGCGCTTGACCCAGTTGACATAGTCGGTGGGATCTTTCTGGTCTGCGAACTTCTCCGCGACGGTGCTGAAGGTGCCTTCCAGGGCAGCTTTGGCGTCGTCGTCATTGAGGAAGTACTTTTTGCAGATCTCCCAGACGTACGGAGCGCATTCCTCAAAGAGAACTTTGTAGGAAGCCTTGTCCCCTCTCAGCGCGGCAATGACGCGCTGGGCGAGCACGAGTTTTTTCTCATCCATTGCATTCACCTCATATACTTTCTTGTCAAAAATGTAATGTCGTATCTCACGAATGAGACTAATTTGACAAATACATTATACCCCAAAATCCTGTTCGTGTATAAAAATCTTCAAAAAAAGTTTGGACAAGTGTTTTATTTGTGTCCAATATTGCGATTTTCGGGCCAAGAATCCAAAAAACCGTCCTTCGAAAAGGACGGTTTTCGCGTAGTTATCCTGTTTTTTCCCTCAGGAATAGCGCTGCAGCGCCTTCCTGACCCGGGGCACCAGCAGGGTGGCGACGGTGCCGACGATGGCGCCGGTCACAAGGCCCGCCACGAGCAGGACCGGCAGGTACCAGGTGAGCTGCAGGGTCCGGACGACGATGGCGGCCGTGATGACCTGGCCGATATTGTGCAGGACGCCGCCCGTCATGGAGATGCCCACGAGGGAGTAGCCCTCCCGCTTCGTGAGGAGGTACATCGCCGCAAAACTCAGAAGGCCGCCCGCGAGGCTGTACCAGAGGGACATGACGTTGCCGAAGAGCAGGGACGAGAGCAGGATGCGGACCATGCTGATGAGGAAGACGTCCAGGGCCGGCAGGAAAGTGAGGCCGAGGAGCACCACGAGGTTCGCAAGGCCCAGCTTGATGCCCGGCACGCCGAAGTTGAACGGGATGAGGGTCTCCGCGTAGGAGAAGATGAGGGCCAGGGCGACCAGGATGCCGTCCAGGGCCACGCGCCGTCCGGGGGAACCGGTGGGCGATGTGCGTTTCGTTGCCATAGGTCCTCCTTACTTCGCGACGACGTCGATGTCCGCTTCCGTGCCGGAGGCCGCTTCCGCGACCAGCCGGTGGGGCAGACAGACGATGGTCTCGCCGGTCTTTGAGATGCGCCCCTGTTCCTCACAGTAGTGGTCGGGGCAGTCGGACTCGGCCATATAGGCCTCGCCGTCCTCAATGACCAGCAGGTTGTGTCCGTACTTCGTGTCGAAGGGGATGCGCTGTTCCTCGGAGAGGAAGTAGGTGCCGACGACTTTGCCGTCGACCTTCACGCGCACCGAGCCGGCCGCTTCTCCGCCGGAGAACCGGAACGCGAGGGCCAGGATGCCCGCCAGCAGCAGGACGACTGCCGCTATGATGAGATCTTTCTTCTTCATGACACGTATTCCACTTTCGCGTTGTCGTCCGAGGGCGTGAAGGTGTCCTTCAGGCCGTCGGAGACGATGAGGGTGCCGTCCTTTTCGCAGAGGACGAACTGGAATTCGTTTTTATGCTTCTGCCAGAAGGCTGCGGCCCTGTCCTTCCCCATGATGAAGAGGCTTGTGGACAGACCGTCCGCCAGCATGCCGTCCGCCGACACGATGGTGACGGAGATGAGCCCGCTGTCCGCCGGATGGCCGGTGGCGGGGTCGATGATGTGGTGGTAGGTGACGCCGTCCT
>CAJGDU010000028.1 GCA_904502175.1 Clostridiaceae bacterium | reverse complement strand
TCCCGGACTTCGAGGCGGCGCTTGTCAGCAAAAACGGGCAGGCGGACTTCAGCGGACGGAACCTTTACGGCGAACCCATCATGTCGTCCACCTATCTTCTGACGAAGGGGGACGAGACCCTCGGCGCCGTGCGCTATGTCGTGTCGCTCAAACAGACCAATCGCCAGATCCTCAGCGTCCTGTTCGCCCTTCTCATCGTGTTCCTGGCCATCGGCCTCATCATGCTGGTGTCCGGTCTCTCGTTCATCGACTCCATCGTCACGCCCATCACGCAGATCAACGAGGTCACGAAGCGGATCGCAGGGGGCGATATGTCCGCCCGTATGGAGCCGCAGGAGTACAAGGATGAGATCTCCGAGCTGTCGGAGAACATCAACTTCATGGCGGACGAGCTGAGTTCCACCGACAAGATGAAGAACGACTTCATCTCGACGGTCTCCCATGAGATGAAGACCCCGCTCACCGCCATCAAGGGCTGGGCGGAAACGCTGCAGGCCATGGGGGACACGGACCCCGCCACCACCAAACGCGGCATGGAGGTCATCATCGACGAGTCCTCCCGTCTGACCGGTGTCGTGGAGGACCTGCTGGACCTCTCGAAGATCGTCAACGGCCGCATGACCCTGCGCTATGAGAAGATCGATATCCTCGCGGAGCTGGACGACACCATCTTCGTGTTCAAGGACCGCTCCATGCGGGAGGGCATCGAACTCATCTACAATGTGCCCCACGTGCCGGCTCCGGCGGAGGGGGACCCCAACCGCATCAACCAGGTGTTCGTCAACATCCTCGACAACGCCTTCAAATACACCGAACAGGGCGGAAAGATCACGGTCTTTGCCGAAATGATCCCGCCGGAAGAGGAGGGTGGAGACAAGTCCACGCTCCGGGTATTTGTGGAAGACACCGGCATCGGCATCTCGGAAGAGGAACTGCCGAAGGTCCGGAAGAAGTTTTATAAATCCAACATCTCTTCACGCGGCAGCGGGATCGGGCTCGCGGTCGTCGACGAGATCGTCAAAATGCATGGCGGGACCATGGACATCCAGAGCGAGGTCGGAGTGGGCACCTGTGTCATCCTCTCCTTCCCGGTGGACTATGTCCCGGCTCCCGCGCCCGAGCTAGAAACGGAGACAACCGAAGTTGAGCAAGAAATGTCATAAAACCAGTATCGGGGGACAGGCCCTCATCGAGGGCATCATGATGCGCGGCCCGAAAGACGCCGCCACCGCCATCCGTCTCCCGAACGGTGAGATCGAAATCGAACACCACGAGGAAAAACGGCTGCAGGACCGCTATGCGGTCGCCCGGTGGCCCGTCGTCCGTGGTGTCGTCGGTTTTTTCGAGTCCCTGAAATTCGGCTACCGCTATCTGGACCTTTCCGCGGAAAAGTCCCTCGACGATGACGGGACCGTCTATGAGGAGGAACCGAGCAAACTGGACCGGTGGATGGAAGACCATCTGACCGAGAAGGTCATCGACGCCCTCATGATCCTCGCGGTCATCCTGGGGGTGGGCCTCGCCGTCGTCCTGTTCGTCTGGCTGCCGGCGTTCCTCGTCGACATCTTTGACAAATACGTCACGCACGATTTTCTGGAGCTCCACAACCTGCACCCGCTGCTGGAGGGCATCCTGAAGATCGGCATCCTCATCGCGTATATGGCCGGCGTCCGCCGCATGAACGACATCAAACGGGTCTTCATGTACCACGGCGCCGAGCACAAGACCATCGCCTGCTTTGAAAACGGGCTGGAGCTCACGGTGGAGAACGTCCGGAAGCAGTCCCGCTTCCATCCGCGCTGCGGCACCAGTTTCACCATCGTCATGCTGCTCATCAGCATCCTGTTTTCCACCATTCTTGTCCTGGTCTTCCCGGGCATCGGCACCATCCGCTGGCTCTGGGTCCTCATCAAGATCCTCATCATCCCGCTCATCATGGGCTTCGGCTACGAGTTCATCCGCTATGCGGGCCGCCACGACAACGTTCTGGCCACCGTCCTGTCCAAACCCGGACTCTGGATGCAGCGCATCACCACCATCGAGCCGAAAGACGAAATGATCGAGTGCGGCATCGCGGCCTTCCAGGCGGTCCTGCCGGAAGACCCCGAGGAAGCGGAGATCAAATGAGCGCGCCCGGAACGCTGAACGGTCTGCTGACCGAGGGGACAAGGGCGCTCGATGCGGCCGGTGTGGAGAATGCCGCCTACGATGCCGCGGAACTGCTGGGGCATGTCACGGGGCGCTCCGCGGCCGACCTTCGCCTTCGCGGGGACGAGCCGGTCAGGGAAGAGGACGCCGAGCGTTACCGTGCGCTCATCGCCCGCCGGAGCGAGCACTACCCGCTGCAATACCTCCTGCGGGAGTGGGACTTTTACAACCTCTCCTTCTCGGTGAAGGAAGGGGTGCTCATCCCCCGGCCGGAGACAGAACTGCTGGTCGAGCTCGCCCTGCAGCATCTGCAGCGATATCACCGGGAGGGGAGACCGGCCCGCGTGCTGGACCTCTGCTCCGGCAGCGGCTGTGTCGGCATCACCGTGGAGCGCAACTTTGCAAACTGCGACGTCACGGCGCTGGAACTCTCCGACGACGCCTGCGGTATCATCCGCGGCAACATGGCGCGGAACGGCACCGAACGCTTTCGGCTCATCCAGGGCGATCTGTTTCAGGGTCCCGCGGCCTTCGGCCTCGAAAGAGCGGACGTCATCCTGGCCAACCCGCCTTATCTGACCGAAGACGAAATGCGGAGTCTTCAGACGGAAGTGGGCTATGAACCGGCCCTCGCGCTCTATGGCGGAGCGGACGGTCTGGACTTTTACCGCGCCATCGCAAAACTCTATGCGCCGGTGCTGGAAACGGGCGGTCTCCTGGCCGTCGAGATCGGCGAACAGCAGGGGGAAGAAGTCTCCCGCATTTTTGCCGATTTTTCCGATAACATCAAGGTTTTACGGGACTTTGCGGGACTGCCCAGAGTGGTGGTTTCAGGGCTTAGTTTTTCCTTGACGATTTAGTTAAATTCTTGTAGTATGTATATAAGTAATATTTTGCCTTATTAGTGAAAGTGTGTAATATTTATGCTGTTACGAGCCATTCGCACCGGGGAGCCAATGTACATCCTCATTGCTCTTCTGGCGGCGGCATTTCTGGTTTTTTGCGTCATCCCGCTGCATGAGTTCGCTCATGCCTGGGCGGCGGACAAACAGGGGGACGACACGCCCCGTCAGTCCGGCCGGCTGACGCTGAGTCCTCTGGCACACGTAGACCCCATCGGAGGAGTGCTCATCGCCCTCGTCGGATTCGGCTGGGGCAAACCCACCCCGGTGAACCCCCGCAACTTCCGCAATCAGCGCTGGGGAGAAGTCCTGGTCGCTGCGGCGGGACCTGCCATCAACCTCATCATGGGCCTTTTGTTCCTGTTCATTGAGGCGGTGCTGCTCCACATCCCGTCCATCAGCGGTTCTGTCCTCCAGATGGCGTTCGTCACGTTCTTTGAGTACGCGGCCACCATCAGCATCTTCCTCGCGGTCCTGAACCTTCTGCCCATCCCGCTGTTCGACGGCTGGCACATCCTGGAAGGCATCCTTCCGAACGGAGGCCGCGCCAAGGAATGGGTGTACCGGAACCAGCGCACCATGTACATCGTCATCATCCTGCTGCTCGTCACCGGCGTCCTTTCCTACCCGGTGTCCATGCTCTCCGAGTTCGTCATCCGCTTCTTCAGCTGGCTGACCAACCTGCCCTTCGGAGCATGACCATGGAGCAGATCAACTACAAGCTGGAAGTATTCGAGGGGCCCATGGACCTGCTCCTGTCCCTCATCAGCAAACACAAACTCGACATCTACGACATCCCCATCATGGAGCTTGTCGAACAGTATACGGACTACGTCCGACAGATGCAGGAAGCGGACATGGACGTCGCCAGCGAATTCCTGGAGATGGCCGCCCGTCTCGTCTACATCAAAACCGTTTCTCTCCTCCCGAAGAGCGAGGAGGCTGAGGAACTCAAACGGGAACTGACCGGCGAACTGCTGGAGTACCGCGACTGCCAGATCATGGCGGGCAAACTGAAAGAGACCGCCAACGGCTTCGAGTTTTACACCAAAGAGCCCGAAGAAGTGGAAGCGGACATGACTTACGAACGGTTCCACGAACCCTTCGAACTGCTCGGCGCCTATCAGGCCGCCGTCGGCAAGGGCCACCGGAAGCTGCCGCCTCCCGTGGAAGCCTTCTCGGCCATCGTCCAGAGAAAGATCGTCTCCGTCCAGTCCCGCATCAGTTTCATCCTGACGAGCATCTCCGGCAAAGGGAAGAGGACCTTCTCTTCGCTCATCCGCTCATCCAAATCCCGTTCTGAAATGGTCGCCACCTTCCTGGCGCTCCTGGAGCTCATCCGGGACAAGAAAGTCACCGCCACGGAAGAAGAGGAAGACCTGACACTAGAAATCAAGAGGAGTTGACACGTTTGAACCAGCAAGAGCTGCAGGGGGCCCTGGAAGCCATCCTGTTCGCAGCGGGCGACCCGCTGCCGGTCAAACGGATCGCCGCGGCCCTGGAACTGCCTGAGTCGGATATCGATGCCGCGGTCAATTCCCTGAAAGAGGCGCTGGACCAACGTCAGAGCGGTCTGGTGCTGAAACGCCTGGGGGACCAGGTCCAGCTCTGCACCCGCACCGAGTTCTCCGAACCGGTCCGGCAGGTGCTGGCCATGAAGAAGAACACGCCGCTGTCCGGCGCCGCCTTCGAAGTCCTGGCCGTCATCGCCTACAACCAGCCCGTCACGAAAGCGTTCGTCGAGCAGGTCCGCGGTGTCGACTGTTCCGGTGTCATCATGTCTCTGACGCAAAAGGGCCTCATTGAGGAGAAAGGTCGTCTCGACCTTCCCGGCCGGCCCATCGTTTACGGCACGACGCCCGCATTTCTGCGGTGCTTCTGCATAGAATCGCTGGAGGAACTTCCTCCGCTTCCGGAAAAAGAAGTTCCGGAAGCTCCGGAAACGGACGAGGAACCAACCTCCGACGAGACCTCTGACGGTATCAATTGAAAATTTTCATAAAGGAGGAGGTGTTGAATATTGGCTTTTCTGAAAATACTCCTTTGGGTAATGAACATTGTCTGGGTCATCGTCATCCTGACCGTCCTGCTCATCTTGTTCCTTCTCTGGGTCAAGGTCGGCGTGAAAGTGGACTTCGATGAAGATGACGGATTCCGCCTGAAGCTGAAGTATGGTTTCCTGGGGCTGGGACTGGTTCCCTTCTCGCCGAAGCTCAAAGCGCGCGGGAAGAGGATGTTCAACTTTGCCCGCCATCACCTGGGCTCCGCAGGCCCCCGAGCAGCGGGGACTGTTCAGGAGAAAACCATCGGCATGAGAGACAAAATGGCAGTGAAGAACGAGATCAAAACTGCTGAGTCCTTAGCCGGGGAAGCAACCAGGATCCAGGAAGAAGAAGTCAGACTCAACGCTGAAATGAAAAAGGCAGAGGACGCGCTCAGAACTGCGGAAGCAGCAGAGGCGGCCGGCCAGCCACTGCCCGCTGTTGTGGATGAATCTCAGGTCTCCAAACTGGCAGCCATCAAAGAGAGGGTTGACACGTTTGACCTGGAAGGCGCCTACATCAACGGCAAGAGCTTTATCGACGGGTTCGATGCCAGCTCCGTTCTGGCCCTCATGGCCTTCATCGGAGCACAGGGCAAAGGGACCCTGTCCAAGGTGATCCGGAAGCGATTTACCATCAAAAACCTTCAGATCGGCTTCACGGTCACCGGCGAAGATGCCGCGGACACCGCCATCAAATACGGCCAGGTCGCATCGGTCGTATTCCCGGCCATGAGTTTCCTGACCAGAAACATGAAGGTCCGCAAATATGACATCGAGCTCACGCCGGACTTCCTGGCAACGAAGCAGAAAGCTTCCTTGCACAATCAGATCGCATTCCGGCCTCTCCGGGTGCTCGGCCCGTTCCTTCCGTTCTTCCTGAAAGTCGGCAAGGAGACGACGGGAGTCGTCAAAGACAACAGCTCCCGCATCCGGGCAAACAAGAAGGCCATGATCGAAGAGAGAGACGCAAAATACTTAAGGCAGACTGCTGAGTCGGCTTTAAAAGAAAATAATTAATTAGGTGGTGCTTTCAAATGAGTAAAGAGACGATCTCCGCAGCAGGACTGCTTGCAACAACCATTGAAAAAGTAAAAGATATGATCGATGTTTCGACCATCATCGGCGATCCGGTCTACACCGAATCCGGCATGACCATCATCCCGGTCTCCAAAGTCACTTACGGCTTTGCCAGCGGCGGCTCCGACTTCCCGTCCACCGGCAGCCAGGAACTCTTTGGCGGCTGCGGCGGCGCCGGCGTCACCATTACCCCGGTCGCCTTCCTTCTCATCCAGAACGGCGAAGTCACGCTCAAACACATCACGGCTTATGACAACGCTGCTGAGAGAATGGTCAACCTTGTTCCCGACATGTTCGACAAGGTCACCGGTTTCATCAACAGAAACAAATAAACGTATCATACGTTACAGACGCAGCCACTCTGCAAAGAGTGGTTGCGTATTGTTGTATTCAAGGAGCTTGACCCCAATGGCAGACAACACCATTCGGTTACAGAAATACATGGCGGACTGCGGCATTGCGTCCCGCCGGAAAAGCGAGGAGCTCATCGCCGCCGGAAAAGTCAAAGTCAACGGCGAGACGGCCCATATCGGCGACAAGGTCGACCCGAAACGGGACCAGGTCACGGTGGAGGGCCGGAAAGTCCGGCAGGAGAAAGAGATGCTCTATCTCATGCTGCACAAGCCCCGCGGGTTCATCTCGACCATGAGCGACGAGATGGACCGCAAGTGCGTGGCGGAACTGGTTTCGGACGTCGGCGCGCGGGTCTATCCGGTCGGCAGGCTCGACCGCGATTCGGAAGGTCTGCTGCTGTTTACGAACGACGGCGCCTTCGCCAACAACATGACCCATCCATCCCGGCACGTCAGTAAAGTCTACCGGGTCACCATCCGGCCGGACATCACCGAGGACCAGATGGCACAGATGATGGCGGGCATGATGATCGACGGCAAAAAGACGCTGCCCGCGGAAGTCCGCGTCCTGCAGAAGTATGACGACCGGACCGTGCTGGAAGTCACGCTCTGTGAGGGCCGCAACCGCCAGATCCGCAAAATGTGCGAGGCCCTCGGGCTCGAAGTGGCCCGTCTGAAGCGGACCGCCATCGGCCCCGTGAAACTCGGCATGCTGCAGCAGGGGAAATGGCGGGAGCTGACCCCGCAGGAAGTGGCCGCCCTCAAACGGGCCTCCCGTTCCTGAGCAGTTTGCAACGCTTCCTTATTTCTTGTATAATAAAGGGTACGTTTCAGGCAAAAAGGGCCGTTTTGAAGAGCCAAATCGCCTGACAGAGGAGTAACCGAATATGACCAGAAGTATGACCGGTTTCGGGCGTGCTCAGTCGGAAAGCACGGAGCTCTCCATCTCGGTGGAACTGAAAAGTGTGAACCACCGGTACTTCGAGCTTTCGACCAGAGTCCCGAGACAGTACAGTTTTCTCGAAGAGAGAATCAAATCCTATCTGTCGACCCGCGTTGCCCGCGGAAAAACAGAGTGCAGCGTTTCCATTCTGGAACTGAACGCCGCCGACGTGGAGGTCCAGGTGAACCACGGTCTCGCGAAGGCCTATCTCACCGCTCTGCAGGACCTCTCCGACACCTATGACATCCGCAACGACGCGTCTTCCATGACCCTTGCGCGGTTCAACGACGTCCTGGCCGTCCACAAAGTGGCGACGGACGAAGAGGCCATCTGGGCCGCTGTTCTTCCGGTCCTCACCGAGGCCACCGACAAGTTCATCGCCATGCGGGAAAAGGAAGGCGAAAAGCTGAAGGCCGACATCTGTGAGAAGGCCGACCATATCCTCGAGCTCACGAAGTTCGTGGAGGCCCGCTCTCCGGAAACGGTGCGGGAGTATAACGAGAAGATCAAAGCCCGCATCCGGGACCTCGTCGGCGACGTGAAAGTCGATGAGCAGCGCCTTCTGACGGAAGCCGCCATCTACGCGGACAAGGTCGCGGTCGACGAGGAGACCGTCCGTCTCCACAGCCATATCGACCAGCTCAAGTCCATGTTCGAGGACGAGGGCGCCGTCGGCCGGAAGATGGATTTCCTGGTCCAGGAGATCAACCGTGAAGCCAACACCATCGGCTCCAAGTGCTCCGACCTGGAGATCACGTCCAGAGTCCTGGAGATCAAGGGCGATGTAGAAAAAATCAGAGAACAGGTCCAGAACATCGAATAAGACCTGTCCGACTGGAGTTGAATTTCGTTGAAACTGGTAAATATCGGCTTTGGCAACTGCGTCAACGCAGACCGCATCATTGCCATCGTCAGCCCCGAGTCCGCCCCCATCCGGCGCATCGTCCAGGGGAGCAAGGAAAAGGGGACGCTCATCGACGCCACCCAGGGTCGGAAGAGCAAGGCGGTCATCCTGACCGATACGGACCAGGTCGTGTTGTCCTATCTCCAGCCTGAGACCCTGAGAGCCCGTATTTCGGGCGACGAAGAGAACGAGGAGGCTTAAGGCATGAACAACAGCGGCTTCGTTCTGGTCCTTTCTGGCCCTTCCGGTGTCGGAAAAGATACGGTCATCAGCGAACTCCTGAAAAAAGACGAGAAGATCATCGTCTCCGTCTCCATGACCACACGGAAGCCCCGCCCGGGCGAAGTGGACGGCGTGAACTACTATTTCGTCTCTCAGGAGGAGTTCGAGGAAAAGATCCAAAACGGCGAAATGCTCGAATATGCCCGGTACGGCAGCAACTATTACGGCACCCCGAAGGCGCCGGTCTACGACTGGGTCAGCAAGGGCATGACCGTCATCCTGGAGATCGAAGTCCAGGGCGCCACAAAAATCAAAAAGCAGCAGCCCGACGTCTGTACCATGTTCCTCATGCCGCCGTCGTTCCACGCGCTTCGGACCCGTCTGGAGGGCCGCAGCACGGAGACGCCGGAAGAGATCGCCCAGCGGCTGGAGATCGCCCGCGGCGAGATCAACATGGCCACCGACTACGACTACATCATCGTGAACGACCGCCTCGAAAACGCGGTCGAGAACATACTGGAGCTCATCTACCGGCACCGCCGCCACCTGCGGGAAGGCACACCGGAAACCGAAGAAGAGCTCGAAAGGAAGTAAACATCATGGCAGATACCACATTCAATCCCGATCTGAAAAACCTTCTGGAAGGGGAAGCCGGCGAAAAGAACATCAGCCGCTATTCTCTCGTCTCCGCCACCGCCAAGCTCGCCCGTGAGATCTCTGACGAGGCGAACATGGAAGGGGAGATCCTCACCGAGAAGCCGGTGTCCATGGCGCTGGAGAAACTCCTCGACGGGGAATACACCATCGAAGAACCCCTTGAGATCCGCGATCTTTAAGGAACACCATACTCTTTGGAGGGACCTATGCAGGACACCGGACTGGTTGCAAGCGTTGCGGTAGAGAACGCGTCATACCATTTCGATCGCCTTTTCGGGTACCTGGTGCCGGAGCCGTTCACGGAACACCTTGCCGTGGGCTGCCGCGTCATGGTGCCTTTCGGAAAGGGTTCTCAGCTGCGTCAGGCGGTCGTCATCGCGTTGCGGCCGCTGGCGGAAGCCCTGCAGGAAGACGGTCTCCCTCTCAGCAAATACAAGTCCGTGGAGGCGGTGCTCGACAAGACACCGCTCATCGACGGAGAAATGATCAAACTGGCCGAGTACATGAGGGAACGCACCTTTTGTACTCTTTTTGATGCCCTGAGGACCATGATCCCCGCCGGTGCCAACCTGCGGACCATGGCGGCCTACGCCGTCGCGGAGAACTACCGTCATTCTCAGGAGTTCGAGGGCGATGCGCAGACGGTCGTCGACTATCTGTCCCACCGCAAGGGCTATGTGAAAAAGAAGATCATCCTCTCGGACCTCGGACTCGACCTCGAGTCCGACCTGCCCGATGACCTCGCGAGACAGGGCATCCTGGTCCGGGACTACGACGCGGTCCGCTCGGTGGGAGACGCCACCGTACGCATGGTCCGCCTGTCCCCGGAGGTCGGCAGCGAGGAAGACCTCCTCGCGTTTCCCGAGAAGCTGACCAAAAAGCAGCTGGCCACGGCCCTGGAACTGTTCCGGGTCGGCACCTGCTCGGTCCGGGAACTCTGCTATTTCACCGGCGTCACGGAGGCGGTCCTGAAAGGGCTCCTCGCCAAGGGCGTCGTCGAATACTACGAGCAGGAAGTGTATCGCCGGCCGTACGATGTGCCGGAAAAAGGGGAACAGACCCCCATCCTTCTGGAACCCGAACAGCAGACGGCCTTCGACGGCCTGAAGTCCCGCTGGGCGGAAGGCGGCGGGGTGTCGCTCCTCTACGGCGTCACCGGCAGCGGAAAGACC
>CAJGDU010000027.1 GCA_904502175.1 Clostridiaceae bacterium | reverse complement strand
GGTAGTCGACGATATGGTCTTTCGTCCCGAAGACGATGAGGACCGGGCCGTGGTATTTGCTGATCATCTCGAAGGGGTCCCAGTCCATGACGGTTTCCGGATAGATCTTTCCGAGGACGATGGGCCCGCAGAACAGACGGTCCGGCACATTTTTCGGATCGAACTTTGCCAGGATCATGGACCCTTTCCGGGCATCGTCCGGGATGGACAGAGCGGGATAGAACAGGATGAGGCGTTTGACTTCCTCCGGTCCCAGTTCTGCCGCAACAAGCGCCGAAACGAAGCCGCCCTGGCTGCAGCCGTGGAGATACATGCGGTCGTTGTCTGTGTAAGGCTGTGCTTTGGCGAACGCGATGACCGCCTTCAGGTCCTCCACTTCCGTCTGGACTGACATGTCGGTGGTCTTCCCCTCGCTCTGGGAAATGGTGCCGCCGCCGTTGAAGTCATAGCAGAACGCGGCATACCCCATTTTAGCATAGGAGTACGCCAGATGAACGGTCGTAATGCGATTCATCATGAACTCATGACTGACGATGACGAACGGGAACGGTCCATCGCCCTTCGGTTTGAACAGGGTCCCGTTGATGCGCAGGCCGTCGCGCTGACAGGTGAACTCCTCATGCTGGAGATCGAATAATGACATGGTGTTTCCTCCTATTCATTCGTTCCTTTCGGTTCCAGATCCAGAGACCGCGCGGCGATACGCCGGAGGTAGCCCGTATAGACTTTTCCGGAAGCGCCTTTCGGCAGGTCCTGGAAAAAACAGACGTAACGGGGGACCTTGAAGTGGGCCAGGGTCTTTTCATAGGTTTCCCGGACCTCTTCCTCCGTCAGTGCGGCACCGTCCTGACGCACGATACAGATGGCGATCTCCTCGCCATAGTGTTCGTCCGGCACGCCGACCGCCTTGCACTCTCTGACTCTGGAGTCATCGGCAAATACCGCCTCTATTTCCACGGGGCTGATGTTCTCCCCGCCCCGAATGATAAACTCTCTGATGCGTCCGGTGAGGACCAGGTTGCCCTCCTCCGTCAGGTACCCTTTGTCCCCTGTGTGGAGCCAACCGTCCCGGTCAATGACTTTGGCGGTGGCCTCCGGATCTTTGTAGTACTCTTTCATGACGACATAGCCCCGGACACAGACCTCGCCCTGTTTGTCGACCTTCCCTTCCACGTGGTCCATAAAGTGCCCGACGGTCTTCGCCCGGACATCGAGCGAGTCTTCCAGATATGCCGTTGTAATGCCGGCAGTGGCCTCCGTCTGGCCCAGGCTGGACAGAAGGGTGAATCCGAAGCGCCGTTCGATCTCCCGGAACCGTTCTGCGGTGCAGAAACTGCCTCCGATAAAGCCGCAGCGCAACGAGGAAAGGTCCCATTCGTCGAAATCTTCCCGGCTCATGATGGCGTGGAAAAGCGCGGGCACACTGCTCATGACGGTGCAGTGTTCGTCCCGGATGGTCGCCAGAAGGTCTTCCGTACGGCGGGAGTCCGGCAGACACAGGCAGGCACCGGAAAACAGACTTGCCATCACATTGACGGACAGGCAGAAACAATGGAAGGTGGGCATGGCGACACAGAGACGGTCCTCTTCGGTCAACGCCTGGTCCCTTCCCTGCTGGAGGCCGCTGTTCACCCGGCTGTAGTGGGTGGTAACGACTGCTTTTGGACGGCTCATCGTCCCGCTGGTGAACAGCATGAAGGCATCGTCCTTCGGACGGACCAGAGAAACGGCCCGAGCAAGTGCGTCTTCCCCGGCCATCTCAGGAACCAGTTCCTCCAGCGTTCGGTATCCCGCAGCCTGGCCGGAGAGGCCGATGGAGAAAATCTCCTGCAGCACAGAGAGCCCGCCGACAAAGCCGAAGCATTCCTGCCGGTAGTCGATGTCTTTATAACCGTCCCCTATCAAAAGATACTCCACATCGGTATGATCCATCAAGTCCCGAAGTTCTGTCCGACGGAGACTGGTGTTGAACAGGATCGTGACTGCGCCGATGCGGCTGAGGGCAAACATGGAGAAGATCGCGTTCGGTTCTGCCTCGCAGAGGATGCCGACATGGGTCCCCTTTCGGACACCGATTCCCAGCAGAAGACGGGCGATGCGATCCACTTCCGCGTCAAATTCGGCATAGGTCCAGTGTCGACCCCCAAACGCCAGTGCCGGCCGTGGAGAATATTTCTCCACAGCCTCACGGACCGCCTGGTCGATTGTTATATTTCTGAGCGGTAACATTCGTTACACTTCCTTCAAAGCCTCGATCATCATCGGGACCACTTTATAGAGGTCGCCCGGGATGGCGTAGTCAGCCGTCTCGAAAATGGGAGCGTCCGGGTTCAGATTGACGGCAATGATGTATTCGGAGTCCTGCATGCCGGCCTTGTGCTGGATGGCGCCGGAAATGCCGAGGGCCACATAGATGCGGGGACGGACGGTCTTGCCGGTCTGTCCGACCTGACGGTCTGACGGGAGCCATCCGGCATCCACGACCGCGCGGGAAGCACCGACAACGCCGCCTCCGAGAGCAGCCGCCAGTTCTTCTGCCAGCTGAATGCCTCCTTCGACATCTCTGCTGATGCCGCCGCCGACGGAAACGATGATTTCTGCCCCAATGAGGTCGACGATTTCCTTCGTCTCCTTGACGACTTCCAGGACTTTGGCCCGAATATCGTCTTCCGTGAGCGGCACATCCAGAGACTCGATCTGAACGGCTGCCGCCTTCGCCTCGTCAAAAGCGGCACACTGGAGCACGCCGGGCCGGACCGTAGACATCTGGGGACGGAACCGGGGACAGATAATGGTGGCCATCAGATGGCCTCCGAAGGCGGGCCGGGTCATCTTGAGACCTCTGTCCTCCATATCCCATTCCGTTTTGGAGAGGTCCAGATTGGAAGCCTCTGCCAGGAAATCGAGATACTTCTGCGTGTCGATGTCCAGATGAGTCGCATCGGCAGTCAGGCCGGTGTGCAGCCGGGCAGCGATGCGGGGTCCCAGGTCACGCCCCAGGTTCGTGGCACCGATGAGCAGGATCTCCGGTTTCTTTTTATAGGCAACTTCACAGATGACTTTTGTATAGGCATCGGTGGTATAAGGTTCCAGCAACGGGTCCTCCACGACGAAGACTTTGTCCGCGCCGTAGCCACCCAGTTCCCGGGCAAGAGACTGTACATCGCCCCCGAGAAGCAGGCCCCAGAGTTCTGTGCCGAGGTCGTCGGCAAGCTTGCGTCCTTCAGACAGCAGTTCAAAGCTGGTCTGATTGATGACGCCGTCCCGCTGTTCACAAAACACCATGACACCGGAGAACGCGCTGATCTCTCTGCAATCGTAATTCGACATATTCGTTCCTCCTTATATGATGTGTTTCGCGGCGAGGACGCCGACCATCTCACGAATGCCTTCTTCGGTGGGCTGCACGGTGATGCCGGCATCTTTCAGAGGCGGCGAGAAGGATTTGTAGACGTTGGTCGGGGAGCCTTTGAGGCCGATGGTATCCAGCTCGATGAGCGGTTCGTCCTTCAGGGTGTCGAAGTCATAGACCGCATATGGTTTTTCCTCGAACTCCAGAATGCCTTTTACGGTCATGTACCGGGGCTGGTTGAGTTCTTTAATACAGGTGATGAGACACGGTGTGGGCGCCTCGATGGTCATGTAGCCGTCCTCCAGGACCCGCTTGACCGTCAGTTTCCCGTCGCCCGGGACGATGTCCGCGGCATAGGAGACCTGGGGCAGGCCGAGTTTTTCGGCGATCTGCGGGCCGACCTGCGCGGTGTCTCCGTCAATGGCCTGACGGCCGCAGAAGACGATGTCGTCTTTCTCGAGACCCATGTGGGCGATGGCGCCGGCTAAGATCTGGGAAGTGGCAAACGTATCGGAGCCGCCGAACTCTCTGCCGGAGACCAGGACTGCCTCATCGGCGCCCATGGCCAGCAGTTCGTGGAGCATTTTGGCAGCAGGTGGCGGACCCATGGAGACGACGACAACTTTAGCGCCGGGTTCTTTATCTTTCAGAGCAAGCGCCGCTTCAACAGCATTCAGGTCATCGGGGTTGATGATGGTCTCCATTTTGGAGCGGTCCATGGTCCCGTCCTCTTTCACGGCAACTTTTCCGGAGGTGTCGGGAACCTGTTTGACACAGACGATATATTTCATGTTTCCTTCCTCCTTATCTCAGCAGGTTGCCGGAAATGACCATCTGCTGCACCTGCGACGTACCCTCGTAAATGCTGGTGATGCGAACATCCCGGTAGAATCGTTCGACTTTATACTCTTTGATATAACCGTATCCGCCGAAGACCTGGACCGCTTTATAGGCGACCCGGTTGGCCATTTCAGAGGCGAAGAGTTTGGCCATGGCGCAGAGTTTGGAACCCTCCGGATCCTCCGCATCCTTTTTCTCCGCGGTGGAGTAGACGAGTTCCCGGGCCGCTTCGATTTCCGTCGCCATGTCGGCGATCATGAAGGAAATGGCCTGGAAGCTGGCGATGGGCCGGCCGAACTGCTTCCGGTCCTTTGCATATTGGATAGCCTCCTCCAGACAGCCTTCCGCAATGCCGAGGGCCTGCGCGGCAACCCCGAGGCGGCCACCGTCAAGTGTCTTCATGGCGGTGGAAAAGCCTTTGTGCAGGGGCCCGAGCAGGTCATCTTTGTGGACCCGGACGTTGTCAAATACCACGTCAGAAGTCGGGTATCCGACGATGCCCATTTTGTGTTCCGGCTTACCGATGGAGATGCCCGGCAGTTTCAGATCCACAATAAACATGGAGATGCCGCGGGAGCCTTTCTGCGTGGGGTCCGTCTTGGCGTAGACGATGGCATAGTCGGCGATAGGCGCACCGGAGACAAAGGTCTTCCGGCCGTTGAGGACATAGTAGTCCCCGTCTTCAACAGCCGTGGTCAGCGTGCCGCCGGCATCGGAACCGGCACCCGGTTCGGTCAGGCAGAAAACCATGATCTTCTCGCCCCTGGCCACCGGGGTGAGATATTTCTGTTTCTGTTCTTCAGTACCGCAGTAGAGCAGCGGGCCGGCTCCAAGGGAGTTGGAGGTGTTGGCGTAAAGAGAGAGCACCGGGGAAACACGGGCGAACTCTTCGACCATGAGGACATAGGCGATCGAATCGCCGCCCTGGCCGCCGTACTCCTTTGGAATCTTGACACCGGTGAAGCCGTACTCCGCCATTTTATGGAAGATGTCCCAGTCGAACTCACCGGTCTCTTCCAGACGGTCGAGGAGCTCATCGGTGAACTCGGTCTCGGCAAACTCGCGATAGAGTTTGCGCATCATCTCATATTTTTCATTCAAAATCATAATGTCAGCCCTCCCCAGGTCTCTTCAAAGATGGCGGGGTCCATCGTCTTCAGGTCTTTGACGATCTCCGGCACGAAGCCCATCTGGTCCAGCACGTCCTTCTGAAGGTCGATGCCGGGCGCGATCTCGATGAGGGTGACCTTGCCGTCGATCAGCTTGAATACCGCGCGTTCGGTGATATAGAACACTTCCTGCGTGTCCGGGCTGAACTGGCCGGAGAAGGTGATCTGCCCGACGGTGTCGACGAACTTTTTGATGTCCCCTTCCTCCAGGATCTCCAGTTTGCCGTCACCGACCCTGAGTTTGGAATGGCCGGTGAGGGTGCCTGCGAAAATGACCTTTTTGGTGGCGGCGGTGATATCGATGAACCCGCCGGGCCCGGTCAGCCGTTTTCCCATGCGGGAGACATTGTTGTTTCCGTATTTGTCCACTTCCCCGATGCCGAGAACGGTGACGTCCAGTCCGCCGCCGCTGATGTAGTCGAACATATCGTTCGGCGTGATGATGGCCTCCGGGTTGTAGGCGCTGCCGAAACTCGGGAGCGCGGAAGGCACACCGCCGACCATGCCGGACTCGGTGCTCATGGTGACTTCATCGATGAGCCCCTCTTCCGCCACGACTTTGGAGACATCTGCCGGCATGCCGACGCCGAGGTTGATGATATCGCCCTTCTTCAGCTCCATCGCGCAGCGTCTGCAGACGACTTTCCGCTCATCGAAGGGAATGGGTTTGATCTCATCGAGGGGGATGCGGATCTGTCCAGAGAAGGACGGCTGCCAGTAGTCCCCTTCCGCCTGCCAGCAGGACATAGGGTCGTTGGCCTTGACCACATAGTCGACGAGGATGCCCGGTATTTTGACCTCCTTCGGGTTCAAGGTCTCTTTCTTGGCAAGATACTCCACCTGGACGATGACGATGCCGCCGGTGTTCTTGGTAGCCTCCGCCACCGCAAGGCCCTCGTTGATCATCGATTCGTGGGCGAACGAGATGTTGCCGTTTTCGTCGGCGATGGTACCGCGCAGCAGTGCCACATCGACGTGGAAGCCCGGATAGAACAGGTATTCTTCCCCGTTGAACTCCACGACTCTGACCAGTTCATCTTTGGCGGACTGATTCATACGACCGCCTTCCACACGGGGGTCGACAAATGTTCCGAGACCGGTCTTTGTGATGAGACCGGGACGCCCCGAGGCGATCTCCCGCCAGAGGTTGACGATGACGCCCTGCGGCAGGCAGTAGCTCTCCAGCTGTTCTGCTCTGGCCTGGTCACAGAGGGTGAAGGCCGAACCGATATGGGCGCTGGTCCACTTCGTGATGAGTCCTGGGCCCGCCTCTCCGAACCTTGTGGCGCCTCTGGCGCCGTGCTCTTTGTCGGGCTCGTCCCGCCGTACACGGTCCCAGCCAATATAATTGTTTCCATTCCCCCAGTCACCGAGGGCACTGGCCTGTTTCAGGTGCAGCCCTTTCGGGTGACCGGTCTCTTTATAATGGTCCCGTACGGCACAGGCGATCTCTTCGGCCCAGCCGGAAAGGCCCATGCCCGCGACGGCGACAGTTGCCCCGTCCGGAATGAGAGCGGCAGCTTCTCTTGCGGTAATCAATTTCGCCATTCTGTTAACCTCCCGTTTTCAAAGGTGTCAATGTTGACATGTTTCACTCCCATTCTAAACCCTTTAGCGGGGTGAAGTCCATTGACAAACATGTCAATATTTACATGTTTGGTTTGTGACATTGTGACAAACTTTTCACAGCTTCCCGGTTTCCCATTGTCACCGGGAAAAGGGCATGCTATACTTCCCATATCATCAGCAGGAAGGAACTTTACTTTGCGCAATCTGAAATACGCCATCCTGGGGCTCGTGAACCGCGAACCGAAAACAGGATACGATATCAAAAAGTCTTTTGAAGACCGCGCGCTCACCAATTTCTGGCACGCGGAGCACAGCCAGATCTATCCGGAACTGGCAAAGCTCGTCAAAGAGGGCATGCTGGAATGCTCGACGGTCATCCAGGGACAAAAAATGGAAAAGAAACTGTATACCATCACAAAAGAGGGCCGTCGCGAGTTCGAAGAATGGCTGCGGGATGATGTTCCCATCGAACGCACGCACAAAGATATTTTCCGGCTGCGCACCTTCTTCAGCGATGAACTCTCCCCCGACGACTACCTCAAACTCCTGAACAGTCAGAAAGAACAGCACATCGCCAGAAGAGATTACCTCGCGGGCATCCAGAAAACAGTCTTCCCCGTCATTCCGGACATCGGCACCGCCGACCTGGGCGACTACATGGTCCTCGACGGCGCGGTCTCCAGAGAGGCAGACTATGTGGAGTGGCTGGACCGCTGCATTGCAATATTTGAACAATAAAAAATCCCGACGCGTCTGCGTCGGGATTCTTTTATAAAACTGTTACAGGACCGCGAGGATCTGATCGGCGATCTGCTGATGCCCCTTCGGGGTCGGATGGACGTCTCCGGGCAGTTCGGGGTTGGCGAAGAGCTGGAGCGTGCCCATATAGTTTTCAATGTTGGTCAGCGGGCAGTAGGTGTAATACTTCGAATACTGGCTGCCGGACTGCATGTAGGAGTTGAAGCCCTGGATGAGCGGCTGGATGAGCGGCGCCGGGGAAATGCCGGCAATGTTGAAGCACTCCAGCGGGTTGTACAGACCGAGGACGACGACTTTCGCATTCGGGTTGATCTCATGGATCTTTTTGATGATGACATCGAAGTTGTTCCGGAAGCCCTGGACAGAGGCAAGTTCCATTTCGATGATGCGCAGCAGGGTCTCATTGTCCTGCGCGAGCTTCTCGAGCATTTTTGTCGTCACGTTCGGATCCAGTGCTCCGGACGCCTGCAGTTCTGCCAGAAGTTCCTGGTTCTCCCGCAGCATCTCGAAGAGGATGACGATGACCTGGAAGGAGTCATTCGCGCCGATCTGCAGCGTGATGAGGTCGGACTTCTTCAGGTATTTGATGACGCCCTTGCGCAGTTTTTCCAGACCGGCCTGGTCCACCGCATAGGTGTCCGCCAGTTTCGGAAGACGGCGGGCGTTGAAGTAGTCGCCGGCGAAGTCCGGGTCGAGGACACGGCGCAGGTCGGCGGTACGGTAGCCGCTGTGGGCGAGCATATAAGTGTTCTTCGCGCCGACGCCTTTGGCGACAAAGGTCGGATAAGAATTCGGCACGACGGGCCACAGGACGGTCTTGCGTCCGGCATACTTGTAACCCGGCAGCATGTAGCCGGTCGGAATGCTGTCGCCGAGGACCGCGTAGTTATCATACTTGGGGGCCTTGGCAAAGGCAGGGATGCAGCAGATGACCACCATGAGGAGCGTCATCAGCACTGCTACCAGTTTTTTCGTCATTCTCATTGTTCTTCCTCCTAATCTCAGCTCCGGGACAACGTATAATCCTTGTCCGGAAGCATCTCTACCTGATAGTCCGGATACTTTTCCTTCAGGATCCTTCTCAGTTCCTGCTCGACGGGGTACTGGTCTTTGCAGTCGAAGTCGAAGACCACGTCGAAACTCATGAACTTGCGCTCCTTGTTGACGTAGAACGCGTGGATCTGCAGGATGTCATCGATCTCCGAAGCGCGGTCGTACAGGTACTCCCGCATTTCGACGATGTCCGGATCTGTCGTGTTGACAGAGTAGATGCCGAAGTACATGAACACCCCGTAGTCTCTCAGGATCTTCACGTTCAGGGGCTTCGTTATGACATACGCCTCATCGATGGTCATGGTGTCCTCGAGTTCGAGGTTCACATCGCCGATGAAGACGTTGGGTCCGTAGTTGTGGAGGATGAGATCGTAGGCGCCATGGATGCCTTCCGTGGCAAGGATCTCTTCCATGATCTTGTCAGCCAGTTCCAGGTCGGGGCGCTCGCCGAGCAGTTTGGAGACGACGTCCAGCAGGATCTCCAGGCCCGCCTTCAGGACGAACAGGGAGACCAGGACACCGACATAGCCGTCGATGTGGAGGTCCGGGTTGAACAGGTTGACGATGGCCGCGAGCAGGGTGACGCCGGTGATGATGGCGTCCGACAGGGCATCCTGTCCGGAGGCGACCAGGTTCGGGGAGTTGAGCCGGTTGCCCGACCGTTTGGTGTAGAGGCCCAGCAGGATCTTTGCGACAATGGCCACGACCAGCAGGACCAGGGTAAGCGTCGTGTAGCTGGTGGCCGACGGGTGCAGGATCTTCTTGACGGACTCAATAAGGAACTGCGCGCCGGTGATGAGCACGATGACCGCGATGACGATGCTCGAGAAATATTCGATGCGGCCGAACCCGAAGGGGTGTTTGCGGGTGGCGCCCCGGCCGGAGATGGCCATGGCGATGATGGTGACCAGCGAGGACACGCTGTCGGAGAAGTTGTTGACCGCGTCCGAAATGACGGCGACCGAGTTGGCGATGGTACCGACCAGGACCTTCAGGAGGCCCAGCAGCACATTGACCACGACGCCGATGACACTGGTAAGGATGATATCTTTGAACCGCCCGTAGGTCTCAGAGTCTTTGAGGTCCAGCAGTTCTTTCAGTTTGTTTGCAGCCATCTGCACTCACTTCTTTCTAAGGGCGATGTGCCCTGATCAGACATTGAACCGGAACAGAACGACATCGCCGTCCTGCATGATATAGTCTTTTCCTTCGGAGCGGATGAGGCCCTTCTCCCGGGCCGCCGCGGTGGAGCCGCACTCCAGAAGGAGTTTGTAGTTGATGACTTCGGCCCGGATGAACCCGCGCTCGATGTCGGTGTGGATCTTTCCGGCGGCCTTCGGCGCCTTCGTGCCCTTCTTGATGGTCCAGGCCCGGACCTCCGGTTCGCCGGCGGTCAGGAAGGACATGAGCCCGAGGAGGTCGTAGGAGCGCTGGATGAGAAGGTCCAGACCGCCCTGCTCGATGCCGAGGTCGGACAGGAACTCCGCCTTTTCCTCCTTGGACAGAGAGGCGATCTCCGCCTCCATCTCGGCGCAGATGGGCAGCACCTGACTCCCCTCTTCCTCCGCAATCTTGCAGACCGCGTTGTAGCGGGCGTTGGTCTCGATGCCTTCGACGAAGTCCTCTTCGCTCATGTTGCAGGCATAGATGACCGGCTTCGCGGTGAGCAGGGTGAGCTCGTCGAGCATGGCCTGTTCGTCTTCGGTGACTTCGACCGTCCGGGCGCAGAGCCCGTTGTCGAGCGCCTCTTTGACGCGCTCATAAAAGGCG
>CAJGDU010000026.1 GCA_904502175.1 Clostridiaceae bacterium | reverse complement strand
TTTTGATCAGAACCACTTCCGCCAGCGGAAGAAGAGGATCTCGACGAGGAGAATGAAGAGGGACAGGCAGATGACATAGGGGTAGCCGTAGGTCCATTCGAACTCCGGCATGATGAGGTTCATGCCGAACCAGCCGGTGATGAGCTGCAGCGGCAGGAAGATCATGGTGACGACCGTCAGGGTCTTCATGGTGTTGTTCTGGACGAGGTCGATCTGCGCCTGGTAGGCCTCGCGGACCTGCTCGAGGTACTCCTGGTTACGGAGGATGAAGTCGTAGAGCCGGTCGAATTTCTTATCGATGAAGACGAAGTCCGGCTCCATGTCTGCGAGTTCGTCGGACAGGAGTTCCATCTCTTCGTAGTAGCGTTTTTTCTGGGAGATCTCTCTCCGGAGTTCCATGATGGCGTTGATGCCCTCTTTGTCGGGGACGGCGTCCTCGGCGAAGAGTTCGTCCTCGAGGGCTTCGATCTTGTCCTCGAGCCGGGCCAGCTCATAGATATCGGAAGAGGTGAGGGCGAGGAAGAACGAAAACAGCTCGTCGAAACCGTTTTCGTGGTCGATGCCCTCGGCCTTTTCGATGAGGCGGGGCGTGCCGGTCATCATGGAGCAACGCTCTTCGTTGGCGAAGAGCACCGCGCCGTGTTCGTCGACCGTGTGGAACGAGACCAGGAGCGCGCCGTTGTGTGTGCGGACGACGTAGTCGCGCGCGCCGCGGACTTCCCGCTTGGTGGGCATGTCGATGTACTTGTAAAAGTCTTTGGACTCTTCGGGGGAGAACAGCTGGATCATACCGCGCACGCTCCTTTCTAAAAATAGTGCTTTAATATTCTAACGCAAAAACGCGCTTTCTACAAATTAAATTGTGCTTGACTTTTTTCGCGTCAGAACCTAAGATAGGGTACACAACGAAACCTTAAGGAGGATCCTTCCATGAATACATTCCAGTTCACCCCCCAGGGCGTCTGCGCCCGGAACATCCAGTTCTCGCTCGACGAGAACAACAACGTCAAAGACGTCAGCTTCTACGGCGGCTGCAACGGCAACCTCAAGGCCATCTCGAAACTCATCGACGGCAAGCCCGCGCAGGAAGTCATCGACGTCCTCAAGGGCAACGACTGCGCCGGCCGCGGCACCTCCTGCGCCGACCAGCTGGCCATCGCGCTCGAGCAGGCCATGGAGTACGAGGCATAACCAAAAAAAGAACGGGGCGATTTACCAAAATACGGTAGATCGCCCCTGCTTTTTCTTGACTGAAAATAGCAAACCATTTTATACTTGTAAGGTAATATAGTATTTCCCCGGAAGGAGCGTAACAAACATGTATATGGACGAATATAAACGCTGGATGGAAGCCGAACTCGAGGACTTTGACCTCAAGACGGAGCTGCAGAGCATTGCGGGCGATGACGCGGCCATCGAGGACCGTTTCGCCGTCTCGCTGCAGTTCGGCACGGCCGGCCTGCGCGGCACCCTCGGCGCCGGCACCAACCGCATGAATATCTGGGTCGTCCGCCAGGCCACACAGGGCATTGCCGACTGGGTCAAGACCCAAGGCGGCACCCAGACGGTCGCCATCGCCTACGACTCCCGCCTCAAGGGCTGGGACTTCGCGAAAGCGGCGGCCGGCGTCCTCGCGGCAAACGGCATCCACGTTCGCATCTACGACGCGCTGAACCCCGTTCCGGCGCTGTCCTTTGCCACCCGTTACTACAACTGCAACGCCGGCATCATGGTCACGGCGTCCCACAACCCCGCCAAGTACAACGGCTACAAGGCCTACGGCCCGGACGGCTGCCAGATGACCGATGACGCGGTCGCGGTGGTCTACGACGTCATCCAGAAGACCGACGTCCTCACCGGCGCCAAGTACATCTCCTTCGCGAAGGGCGTGTCCCGCGGCCTCATCAAGTTCGTCGGCGACGACTGCAAGAAGGCGTTCTTCGATGCCGTCGAAGAACGCCAGGTCCGCCCGGGTCTCGCGAAAGACGCCGGCCTGAAACTGGTCTATACGCCGCTGAACGGCACCGGCCTCGTCCCGGTCACCACCGTCCTCAAGGACATCGGCATCACCGACGTCACCATCGTCCCCGAGCAGGAGTACCCGAACGGCTATTTCACCACCTGCTCCTACCCGAACCCCGAAATCTACGAGGCCATGTCCATGGGCGTGGACCTTGCGAAAGAAGTGGGCGCCGACCTGCTCCTCGCCACGGACCCGGACGCCGACCGCGTCGGCATCGCCATGAAGTGCCCGGACGGCTCCTATGAACTCGTCACCGGCAACGAGATGGGCGTCCTGCTCCTCGACTACATCTGCGCCGGCCGCATCGAAAAGGGCACCATGCCGGAAAACCCGGTGGCCTGCAAGTCCATCGTCTCCACGCCGCTGGCCAACCTCGTCGCCGAACACTACGGGGTCGAGATGAGAGAGACCCTCACCGGCTTCAAGTGGATCGGCGACCAGATCGCCGCCCTCGAGGCGGACGGAGAAGTGGACCGCTTCATCTTCGGCTTCGAAGAGTCCTACGGTTACCTCGCCGGCCCCTATGTCCGCGACAAGGACGCGGTCATCGCCTCCATGCTCATCTGCGAGATGGCGGCCTACTACAGAAGCATCGGCTCCTCCATCAAGCAGCGGCTTGAGGAGATCTATGACGAATACGGCCGTTACCTCAACCAGGTCGATTCCTTCGAGTTCCCCGGCCTGTCCGGCATGGACAAGATGGCCGGCATGATGGCCTCTCTCCGCGAGGAGCCGCCGAAGGACATCGCCGGCATCCCCGTCGCGAAAGTCACCGACTATCTCAAACCCGAGGAGACCGGACTGCCGAAGTCCAACGTCCTCACGTACACGCTGGAGAACGGCGAGACCGTCGTGGTCCGTCCCTCCGGCACCGAGCCGAAGATCAAAGCCTACTACACCACCAAGGGCAAAGACCTGGCGGAAGCCCAGGCCCACAAGGACGCCCTGGCGGCGGCGCTGGCCCCCATCTTCGCGTAATACAAAGGACTTATGTGGAAAGAAAAAGAACCGCTGAAGTTTCTCCTGACGCTGGAGAACCTGGGCGAAGTCAGCGCGGAGCTGCAGACCTATCTGCAGGAGCACCGGACAGATGAGAAAGATGTCCAGTCGGCGCTGCTCCTCCTCGAGGAGATCTCCGTCCGCTTCTTCGAACACGCGCCGAACGTTCCCGTCAAGGTGCGGGTCCGCTCCCGGCGCGGCAGCATCAGTCTGGTGCTGACCCAGGAGAGCGAGGACTTCAACCCCATTGCCGAAATACGGGACTGGGGCACGGAGTCGGAAAACTATTTCCGGACCCTCATTTTCCGCGCCAACTCCGAAAAGCTGGACTACGCCCGGCAGAACGGCAAAAACGTCGTCGTCATCCGGGCGCGCCGGCCCAAATACAATATGATGATCCTGGCGCTGGCCATGCTGGTGGCCGGTACCATCCTCGGTCTGGTCATGGTGCAGACCCTGAGCCCGGAGCGGGCGGGTTTCATCGACTATGAAGTCTTCGACACCATCCGCACGCTCTTCTTCAATGCCCTCGGCATGCTCATCATCCCCATGATCTTCTGCTCCGTGGTCACGACCATTGCCGGCCTCTCCAGTCTGTCCGACACCGGCCGGCTGGGCGGCAAAGCCATCCGGACCTACATGACCACGACCTTCATGGCCATCCTCGTCGGCTTCGGCGCGGCCTATCTGCTGCTGCCGCGGAAACTGCCGTCGGCGGTCCAGGCCATGGCGGCCGGGAGCGAGGCAGGGGAGGCCGCCAACCTCCTCGGACGAGACCTGCTCATCGGGCTCATCCCGAGAAACATCCTCGACCCCATCCAGAACGCCAACATCCTGCAGGTCATGCTGCTGGCCGTTCTGGTCGGCATTGCCCTCGGCATCCTCGGCGAGAAGATCCAGGTCTTAAACCGGCTTATCGAAGATCTGACCAACCTGTTCCAGGTCTTGGTCAACCTCGTGGCGGCCTTCATGCCGCTGGTCACGCTGGCGGCCACCGCCTCCCTCATGATCAACGTCGGCCTGCCGGTCATCCCGCTGCTGGCCCGCCTCATCTTCGCGGAGTTCGTCGCCGTCGCGGTCATGTGGCTCATCTACTCCATCCAGCTCGGCATCGGCCGTCTCTCGCCGATCCCGTTCTGGCGCGCCATGCCCGGCTTTTTCCACAAGGCCGGCCTGCCGAACTACAGCGGCGCCTACCTGCCGTACTCCATGGAGCTCTGCACGCGCAGGTTCGGAGTGTCGCCCCGGGTCGCGTCCTTCACGACGTCCCTCGGCGCCACCATCAACATGGACGGCGCCTGCGTCCATTTCGTGCTCTGCAGCGTCCTGTTCGCCCGCCTTTTCGACGTGGAGCTGGACGGCCAAATGCTCGTCACCATTGCCCTCGCGGTCTTCATCCTGTCCATGGGAGACTCCGCGGTCCAGAACTCGAGCATCATCTCCATGACCTCCATCCTCACCCTCATGGGCGTTCCCACCAGCGCGCTGGGGCTCATCCTCGGTGTGGACGCGGTCCTCGACATGTTCCGCTGCGGCTCGAACATCATCGGCGATCTGTCCGCCACCCTCACCATCGGCAAGTCCGAGGGAGAGATGAACGTGGAGAAGTACAAAGAAAAGCCGCTCAAGCCGGCCGCGTAGACATAATAAAAAAGCCCACCGAAACCGGTGGGCTCTTTTTTCGTTTATCGTTCGATCTTCTTTTCGATGGTCAGGATGTTGTACGTGACATTGTGCAGGTACTCGACGTTGTCCATGGTCTCCTTGACGAGGTAGATGCCGAGGCCGCCCACTTCGCGTTCCTTCGCGGAAAGCTTCGTGTTCGGGTCCTCCCGCTCGAGCGGGTTGTACGGCGTGCCCGCGTCGAGGAACGTGAGCCGGACCGTGTCGGTGTCCATGTCGTAGCCGATGCGGATGACGGCATCGCCGACACCGGGGGCGTAGGCGTACCGCGCAATGTTGACGAAAATCTCTTCCACCGCGAGCAGGATCTGCATGCGGGTCTTGGGCGGGACGTCGAGGATGACGAGCATCTCTTCGACCCACTCCGTGACCTCGCCGAGGTTCTCCGTGTCCGCCTCAATGCGCAGGGTGCGCAGGTGGCTCCGCTGGCCGTGGTACTGCAGGGCGAGCATGGTGATGTCGTCGAACTGGGCCACATCGCCGGCATAGTCGGAGATGGCAGCGGTCATGTTGTGCAGCAGCTCCTCGGGGGCCGCATGGGGCGATGCGTTGAGCGCTTCCAGCAGACGGTCCATGCCGAAGGCCTCCTCGTTCCCGTTGATGGCTTCCGCCACGCCGTCCGTGTAGACGAACAGGCTGTCGCCGGGCTGGAGGGTGATGGTCGTCTCTTGATACTTCGTGCCGGGCATGCCGCCGAGGACGAACCCATGGCGGTCCTTCACCAGCTCAAAACTGCCGTCGGCGCGGCAGAGAGCGGGGAACTCGTGTCCCGCGCTGGCGGTGGTGAGGATGCCGGTACTCACTTCGAGGATGCCGAGCCAGGTGGTGACGAACATGTTGTACTGGTTGCCCTCGCTCATGGTCCGGTTGACGTCCTCGAGGATCTCGCCCGGGGTGCCGCCGTGCTGTGCCCGGTTCTTGAGGACGATCTTGGCGATCATCATGAACAGGGCGGCCGGGACCCCTTTCCCGGAGACGTCCGCCATGACGAGTGCCAGATGGTCATCGTCGATGAAGAAGAAGTCGTAGAAGTCGCCGCCGACTTCCTTGGCCGGGTCCATGGAGGCATACAGGTCGAATTCGTCCCGTTCCGGGAAGGGCGGGAAGTTGCTCGGCAGGATGCTTCTCTGGATGGCGTTCGCGACGTTCAGCTCACCGGCCAGGCGCTCCCGCTCGGAGGTGAGCGTCTGCAGGTTGTTCATATAGTTCAGGATGGCGTACTCCATCTTGTCGACGTGCATGGCGAGCAGTTTGATCTCGTCCTGGCCCGGCGTGCTGGCGGTGAGCGAGGTCTCGGGGAGCGTGTTCTCCCGGGAGAACCGCACCGTTTCCGAGGCGATTTCCCGGACGGGCTTCGTGACCCGTTTCCGAAGGAACCACTCGAAGAGGAGCGCCGTCAGGATGATAGTGAGCAGGGTGGCGAGCGCAATGTTCAGAAGGAAGTTGTTCCGGGTGCTCTGCAGGGCCTGCATCTGCTGCTGGACGCAGAGGATGGCGACGGGCTCACCCTTGTTGTTCTTGACCGGGATGAGGGAGGAGACATGGGCGCCGGTCGTCGTTTCATTGGCGGCCCGGAAAACCGCTTCCATCTCGCTCCTGCCCTCCATGAGGAGCCGGTACTTTCGGGCGTACTCGTCGCTGGAGGTGTCGCGCCGATAGCCGGGCACATAGGGGGTGAGGTCCATGTTCTGGTTCACCGTCTCGAAGAGGAACGTGACGTTCTGGTAGTCCTCGTCGGGGATGATGACGTAGATGAACGCGGCGTCCATGAACTGGGTGATGGCGTCGAGACGCCGCATGGTCGTCTGGTATTCCTCGGTCGCCCAGTACTCCTCATCGAGGTACGCGGACATGTCGTCGGACTTCAGCATTTGCCGGGAGAGCCGACCGATCCGGTAGCCGTTGTCCGCGTAGCGCTCATTCAGCGCGCCGGAAAACTGGAGGTAGCCGATGGCGCTGGTGAGCAGGGAGAACAGCAGCAGAATGATGATGAAGGCGGCGACGAGGTTGAACGCCAGTCTGCTTCGCATTCGTTTCAGCATGATGCGTCTCCTGTCGTTACTCGATGGTCAGGATGTCGACGAAACCGGTGATCTCGAGCACTTCGAGGACGGAGGGGTCGACGTTCCGGAGGACGAGGTCGCCCGTCAGGCCCTTGCGGACCGTCAGCAGGACCCGAAGCCCTGCGCTCGAAATGTACGCAAGGTCTTTGAGGTCCATGACGACATCGGTGACGTCTTCGAACTGTTCGTCGATGGCCGCCTGCAGCTGAGGCGCCGTCACGGTGTCGAGGCGTCCCTCGAGCGCGAGCTCGAGAATGGAGTCGATTTTGTTCTGTGTAATATTCAGCATAGGGGATGCTCCTTTTCTAAGATGACTTCATTATAGTACATGCTATAATATAATGGCAAATCGATTGAGAAAAGAGGAGGTGCATCGCCCGTGGCAGAAGGTTTTTTGCCCCTGAACCGGAAGGAAATGCGGGAAAAGGGCTGGCAGGAAGTCGACTTCGTCTATGTCTGCGGCGATGCATACGTCGACCACCCGAGCTTCGGCGCGGCCATCATCTGCCGGCTGCTGGAGCGGCACGGCTTCAAGGTGGGGCTTCTCTGTCAGCCGGACTGGAAAGACCCGGACAGCATGAAGGTCTACGGGGAACCCCGTCTCGGCTTCCTCGTCTCCTCCGGCAACATGGACTCCATGGTCAACCACTACTCCGTCACGAAGCACCGGCGGAAGGTCGACGCCTACAGCCCCGGCGGACAGACGGGCCGGCGCCCGGACCGGGCGGTCATCGTCTACGGCAACCTCATAAGGCAGGCGTACCCGGACACCGCCATCATCGCCGGCGGCCTGGAGGCGTCCCTGCGGCGTCTCGGCCACTACGACTACTGGGACGACCGGGTGCGGCGGTCCATCCTGCTGGACGCCTCCGCCGACCTCGTGTCCTACGGCATGGGCGAGCACAGCATCATCGAGATCGCCGAGGCGCTGGACAGCGGCATCCCGGTGGGGGACGTCACCTTCATCGACGGAACGGTCTACAAGACCCGGGTCGAGGAGGACATCTACGACGCCATCCGGCTGCCGGACTACGCCGCGGTCTCCGCTGCGAACGGGACGACCGACCCGCACATCGCCCAAAAAGCGAAAAAGGCCTACGCCCGCAGCTTCCAGATCCAGTATGAGAACACCGACCCCGTCACGGGGCGGCGGCTCTACGAGGCCTATGAGGACGGCTGGTTCGTCGTGCAGAACCCGCCGGCGAAGCCTCTGACCATGCAGGAGATGGACGATGTGTACGCCCTGCCCTACATGCGGGCCTGGCACCCGTCCTATGAAAAGGCCGGCGGCATCCCTGCGTTTTCCGAGATCAAGTTCTCCCTGACCTCCAACCGGGGGTGTTACGGGGAGTGCAACTTCTGCGCCCTCACCTTCCACGAGGGGCGGGTCGTCCAGGCCCGGTCCCACGAGAGCATCCTCGAAGAGGCGAAAGGTTACCGGGAGGACCCGGACTTCAAGGGGTACATCCACGACGTGGGCGGCCCCACCGCGGAGTTCCGGCGCCCGGCCTGTAAAAAGCAGCTCACCCTCGGCGCCTGCAAGGACCGCCACTGCCTGTACCCGACCGTCTGTCCGAACCTCGACACGGACCACTCGGACTACCTCGAACTTCTGCGGAAGCTGCGGACGCTGCCCGGCGTGAAGCGGGTCTTTGTCCGCTCCGGCATCCGGTATGACGTGGTGCTGGCGGACCACAAGACGCACTTCCTGAAGGAGCTGGCGGAGCACCATGTGTCCGGCCAGCTGCGGGTGGCGCCGGAGCACGTGTCGGACGCGGTGCTGTCCAAGATCGGCAAACCGTCCGTCAACGTGTATAATCAGTTTGTGAAAGAGTTCGAAAAGGTGAACGCGGAACTCGGGAAAGACCAGTATGTGGTCCCGTACCTCATCTCGTCCCACCCGGGAAGCAGACTGCGGGACGCCATCGCCCTCGCGGAGTACCTCAACAAACACAAACTCTCCCCGAAACAGGTGCAGGACTTCTACCCGACCCCGGGCACCGTCTCCACCTGTATGTACTATACCGGGTACGACCCGCTGACCATGAACGAGGTCTTCGTGGCGCGGGACCCGCATGAAAAGGCCATGCAGCGGGCCCTCATCCAATATCGGGACCCGAAGAACTTCGGCCTGGTCCGGGAGGCCCTGACCCTGGCGCACCGGACCGACCTCATCGGCTACGGCCCCGGCTGCCTCGTGCCGCCGGCAAAGCCGAACCAGCGCAAAACCTCAAAGGAGAAACACAGATGAAACTGAAACATGTCCCCCTGGTCGGGCTGCTGCTCATTGCCCTGGCGCTCGGGTTCATCGCCCTCCGGGGCCAGACGTACACGGCAAAACTGGAGAACCTTCCCCCGACTCTGGACCCGAACGAGATCCGTCCGGTCATCGAACAGGATGAGGAGATCGTCACCCTGGACCGACAGGAGGTGCGGGACGGGGTCCTGTACCTGACGTTCACCGGGAAACAGCCCGGGCGGGCCTGGGTGCGGCTGTACACCATTGAAAATGTGAGCGGGGGGTTCCTGCTCATTGTCCACCGCGGCAACATCATCACCTTCAACGAGTTTCTCGGTGACTGTACCGGCGGTTCTCTGCTGATGCTGGCCGTCATCCTGACGCTCCTTCTGCTGTTCGTGCTCCTCTTGCGGGAGTACATCGCCTCCGTCCGGGAAAACCAGTACCGGTACCGGAACATCCTGCTGCTCGGCCTTCTGGTCTTCCTCGCGTTCCTGGAGCTGGACCTTCTGTGGAGCCTGCGGCTCGGCGGCGGACTGCTGCAGACCATCCAGACCATGCTGTACGCCATGGGCGGCTTTGCCATCGTGGCGTTCCCGGTGGCCTTTGTACTGTCCATCCTGGTGACGATCAGCAACCTCGACCTTCTGCGGAAAGAGGGGCGGTCCTGGCGCAATCTGCTGGGCTTTTTCCTCGGCCTGCTCCTGCTGGCCGGCACGCTGTTCCCGGAACTGCTCACCCGGTTCCTGCAGCAGGCGACGTTTGTGAACGTCCACAATGAACAGTCTGTGTGGCCCTATCTGGAGTCGTTCGTGGAACACGGCGTCTTCCTCATCATCACCTACCTGGAATGCATCCTGCTCGGCGCCATCGTGCATGGCTACAAAGCCGCCCGACACGTGCCCGCGTTTGACAAAGACTACATGCTCATCCTCGGCTGCATGATCCGCAAAGACGGTACCCTGACGCCGCTGCTCCGGGGCCGGGTGGACCGCGCCATCGAGTTTGCGAAGATGCAGAAAGAGGCCACCGGAAAGGACCTCATCTTCGTCCCCTCGGGCGGCCAGGGTCCCAACGAGGTCATCGCGGAAGCGCAGGCGATGTACAACTATCTGAAGGAAAACGGCATCCCGGACGAGCAGATCCTGGTCGAGGACCGCTCCCGCAACACCTATGAGAACTTCACGTACTCCATGGAACTCATCCGGGAGCACGCAAAGGACCCCGACCCGCAGATCGCCTTCTCGACGACGAACTACCACGTGTTCCGCTCGGGCTTCTATGCCGAGAAGCAGGGCATCAAAGCCGAGGGCATCGGCAGCAAAACGAAAGTCTATTACTGGGTGAACGCGTACATCCGCGAGTTCATCGCCACGCTTCGCTCGGAGTGGAAGACCCACCTCACCGTCATCCTTGTCCTGACGGCGCTCATGCTGGCCGCTATAGCGGCAGAGTGGGCTTCCGCCGTATTCTGGTAAGGAGGGACGCATGAAGGAACAGTTTCAGCGGACAGAGATGCTGCTGGGTCCGGAGGCCATGCGCCGTCTGGAACAGGCCCGTGTCGCCGTCTTCGGTCTCGGCGGGGTCGGCGGATATGCCGTAGAGGCGCTG
>CAJGDU010000025.1 GCA_904502175.1 Clostridiaceae bacterium | reverse complement strand
TACGAGAACATGATCAAGGACTCCAAGTACGCGGACAACAAGGAACTGTACGTCATTCCGGGTGCCGTTCACACCGACCTCTACGACGGCGGCGAGAACAACGTCATCCCCTTCGATAAACTGCAGAACTTCTTTGAGACCAACCTGAAATAAGGAGACACATCATGAGCAAAGTGCTTGTCATTTCCACGAGTCTTCGCGCAAAGAGCAATTCCGAGTTTCTGACCGAGAGACTGACTGCCGGCGCGAGAGAAGCGGGCCATGAGGTCGAAGTCGTCAGCCTGAAAGGGAAAACCATGGGGTTCTGTGTCGGCTGTCTGGCCTGTCAGAAAACGCAGGAGTGTGTCCTGAAGGACGATGCAAACCTGCTTGCGGAAAAAGTGAAAGGCGCCGACACCGTGGTGTTCGCGACCCCCATCTATTACTACGAAATGAGCGGCCAGATGAAGACGCTTCTGGACCGGCTGAACCCGCTGTTCCCGACGGACTACAAGTTCCGCAATGTGTACATGCTTTCTGTTGCGGCTGAGGACGAGGCATTCGTTCCGGAGCGGGCGGAAGCCGGCCTGCAGGGCTGGGTCGACTGCTTTGAAAAAGCGGAGTTCGTCGACAGCCTGTTCTGCGGAGGCATCAACGATGCAGGGGAAGCGGCAGGAAACGACCGCGCCGCGGAGCGGGCTTACCGGTTTGGTGCATCGCTCAAATAATACGAACCTTTAGCGGAGGATATTACATATGAAAGAAAAAATGCTGGATGGCAAAGTGACCATCGTTTCCGGCGCCAGCTACGGCATGGGTCAGACCATGGCGGAACTGTTTGCCAGTGAAGGCGCCAAAGTCGTCATGACGGCCCGCGGAAAAGAGAAGCTGGATGCCGCCGTCGCGGACATCCGCGCCAAAGGCTATGATGTGACCGGCGTGGTCGCAGACAACAAGAACCTCGACGATGTCAAAAAGGTCATTCAGACGGCGCTCGACACCTATGGCGACCTGGACATTGTCATCAACAACGCCGCCATCGGCGAACAGAAGATGATCGACGAGACGGATGACGAGTGGCTGGAACACGTCTATCAGACCAACGTCTTCGGCCCCTTCCGGTTCATCCGAGAGGCGCTGAAGGTGTTCCTTCCGAAAAACGAGGGATGCATCATCAACATCTCTTCCGTCAACGGAGACCGGCCGTTCTGCGGTGCCTCCTACACGTCTTCCAAGGGGGCGATCAACACCCTGACGAAGAATGTGGCCATGCGCCTCATTGACACCAACATCCGCATCAACGCGGTGGCGCCCGGCGCGACCGTGACACCGGCCCACCTTGCGAACAAGGCCGGCGAACAGCCCGGCGGCGCGAAAATGCTGGAGTACAGCCAGCACTTTGTCTACTTCCCCGGCCCGGAGTGCGACCCCATAGACCAGGCAAATGCCTGCCTGTTCCTGGCCTCCGACCTCGGAAAACATGTGAAAGGCCAGGTCCTGCAAGTCTGCAACGGCGCTTTCCTGTAAGAAAAAACTCCGGCTAAAGCCGGAGCTGCACAGAACAAAGAAAAAACCAGGCCTGTTGGCCTGGTTCTATCTTTATGTCGGCGTCGCCCTATCTTCCCAGGGGGCTGCCCCCCAAGTATTTTCGGCACTGATGAGCTTAACTTCCGTGTTCGGGATGGGAACGGGTGGACCCTCATCGCTATAGGCACCGACTGGTGTGTTCCTTGCGGAACGTTCAATACTATATCATACCGTTTTTTGAAATGCAAGCACTTTTTTATCTTTTTTATGATATACTGTTCTCTGTTGAAAAGAACACTATGAGGGAGGACCTCTTTATGAAAACCGTCAAGAAAGCCACCATTGCCATCATCGCCATTTCTGCCATTGTGGGAACGGCGGCCCTGGCCTTTGTCACCGCTGCCACCGTCTGGGCAAATAAACCCAGAGGGGTGAGGATCCGGCTGGAGGATGAGGACTGAGTCGAACGACCCGACAAAACTGAATCATCAAACCTTTTTTGAGACCTTCTCCGTTTTGGAGAGGGTCTTTTTTTGCGCCCATTTTCAAAAGCCGGATGCGTAAAAACGCTGCGTCTTTTGCGCAAAAACGAGCTGCATAATGACCGTTCGGCCGCTGTTTCTGACCGTTCGGCAAAAAAGCGTTGCGTCGCTGTTTCTGACCTGTCACTGTGGAGGAGACAAGCGGAAAGGGAGGCGAGCCAACGTGGCAGTTCGCATCGGCGTTACCGATGGAAACCGGGAGTTTTTCGAACGGTTCCGTTCTGTCCTCATGGAGGAATTCCCCGGAGAGTTCGAGGTCTATCTGTTCCCGGATCTGCCCAAAGCGCTGAAAGCGGCAGACCTGTTTCGCATCAGGGTCATCCTGCTGGAGCCGGACAGTATTACCCCCGAAGAATACGAAACACTGCCCGTTCCGGAAGATGTTGCCGTGTTTCGCCTCGCGGACCGCATGCAGACGGAAAAGCAATGGGAACAGGAACAGGCCCGGAGGGCGGCTCTGGCAGAAAACGGAGTCGATCTGGACCCGGAGCCTTCCTACGACAGGCTCACTGTATACTGTCGCTACCGCAGTGCAGCGGAGTGGCGGACCCGCATCCTCAAAGCTGTGGCGGAAACCGGCGAGGCCGCGGACAAGGAGCCGGAAAAACCGGTTCGGGGTGGCGCGGACCAGGGCCGGAAAGGCAGCTGCAGGATCGCGCTGTTCACGTCTGCGGCCGGGGGGACCGGCACATCGACGGCGGCCCGCGCTTTTGCGGAATGCTGTGTGCGCCACTCCCGCCATGTCCTGTACCTGGACCTGCAGACCTTTCCGGGTCGGCAGGCTTCCCGGTCAGGCGACGACCTCTACACCATGGAAGACGTGGTTTTGGCACTGAGAGGGCGCAAGTATGCGCCGGACGCGGTCCTGGACCGCGCCATCCAGACGGAGGAAGAGGGGCTGTCCTATATTGTCCCTCCGGTCACGCCCAGTGTGCTTTTCGATATGACCGGAGAAGAGATCGTCACGCTTCTCGACCTGGTCGAGGAGTCCGGACGGTTCAGCATCGTTGTCCTGGACCTGTCCTTCGACACCTCCGAGCGCATCATTCTTCCGTTTTTGCGGGCGGACAAAGCGGTGCTCGTGTCGAACGGGACGCAGATCGCCAACAATAAAACAGCGCAGCTGCTGGACGCGCTGCCGTCCCTCTGTACAGAGGACTCCATTCTCATCTATGAAAAAACATGCCTTTTGTATAACCGTTTTCTGAGCGGAGAGAGCGAAGTCCTGCAGACAGAGGTGCCGCTGAAACTCGGCGGCATCGGGGAACTGGACCTGAAAGACCCCGAGGATCTGGCAGCAGAAATCTCGAACGCCAGGGCCATCGAACGGCTCTATGAACGACTGACACAATAAGGAAACACACCATGGATGCGACCCGAAACGAGCAGGACATCCTCCGCCGGGTGCGGCGGGAGCTGTATCTGACGGAAGGGCTGTCAGAAATGGAGGATGAGGCCCTCAAGGCTCTCATCCGAAAGATCCTCATGCGGCAGAACCCGGAGGAAGACTTTTCCCCGGAGCGGCTGCGGCAATATACACAGACACTATATGGTAATTTCCGGGGCCTCGGGGTCCTGGAAGAGTACCTGGGCGACGACTCCATCTCGGAAGTCATGGTCAACGCCTGGGACATCATTTTTGTGGAACAGAACGGCGTTGTCCGGCGAGCGGAACACACGTTTTCCAGCGAAAAAGAACTGGACGATATCATTCAGCGCATCGTTGCCAGCGCCGGCAGAGAAGTGAACCGGGCCAACCCCATCGTGGATACCCGGCTGCCGGGCGGGGAGCGGGTCAATGTCGTTTTGCCGCCGGCTTCCATCGAGACCCCGGTCGTCACCATCCGCCGGTTTCCCAAAAACCGCATCACCATGCAGACTCTGGTGGAGTTCGGCACGCTGAGCGAAGAGGCCGCCACGTTCCTGGAAGGGCTTGTGAAGTCCAAGTACAACATTTTCATCAGCGGCGGCACCAGCTCCGGAAAAACCACCTTTCTGAACGCGCTTTCGGACTATATCCCGAAGAGCGAACGCATCATCACCATCGAAGATTCCGCGGAACTGCAGCTGACCGGCATTGCCAATCTGGTCCGGCTGGAGACCCGCAACTCCAATACGGCCGGCAGCGGAGAGATCACCATCCGGGACCTCATCCGCACCTCGCTCCGCATGCGTCCGGAGCGCATCATTGTCGGTGAAGTACGGGGAGAAGAGGCCCTCGATATGCTGGGGGCCATGAACACCGGGCACGACGGGTCCCTGTCGACCGGCCATGCCAATTCCTGCGAAGACATGCTGCGGCGTCTGGAGACCATGGTCCTGCAGGGCGGGTCCGGGCTGCCGCTGAACGCGGTCCGCCGGCAAATCGCCTCTAGCATCGACATCATCGTCCACCTGGGGCGTCTGTCCACGAAGCGTCGCGTGGTCCTGGAGATCACGGAAATCATCGGCATGGAGGACGAAGACATCGTCCTCAACCGCCTCTACGAACGAAGAGAAGGGGCGCTGGTCCCGACCGGAGAGCAGCTGACCCATACCTGGAAACAGGAGGTTTATCGCTATGAAGATGACCCTGCGAAAACGGTCCGCGCAAGGCGAAGAGAGCCGGACCCGGAAGACCCGTATTTCTTTTTTTGAGTCCTATTGTGGGAAAACATACGGGGTTCGCGATCTGTCCGTCGGGTTCTTTGCCGGTGCTGCCGGAGGGCTCGTGACCGGGTACCTGCTGTTTCACCATATCGTGCCGGAAGCCCTGCTTGCGCTGGCCTTCGGCTGGTACTGCCGCCGCGCGTTCGTGCACCGGCAGATGGCCCGTCGAAAACAGGAGTTTCTCGACCAGTTCTGCGACTACCTGGACTCCATCGCCACCTCTCTCTCGGTCGGACGAAACGGCTATGAGTCGTTCCTGACGGCAGATGACGATATGAAAGGGCTTTACGAGTCCGGAGCGCCTATCCGATACGCCTCCGGAAAAGTATCAGAAGGTCTGAAAAACGGAAGGCCCATCCCGGAGCTGCTGCAGGAAATGGCGGAGGAGACCGGGTGTTCCGACGTGCGGACCTTCGGGGAGATCTATCAGATCTGCAGCACCGCGGGGGGAAACCTGAAGCACATCGTGGGAGACACCCGCTCCATGGTCATCGAGAAGATCGCTGTGGAGCAGGAGATCCAGACGGTCCTGACCGGCCCAAAAAACGAGCTGAACATCATGGTGCTCATGCCGCTGGTCATCCTGGCGTCTCTGCGCGTTCTGGGCGGCGGTCTCATCACCGATGACTCTTCTTCCATGGCGGTGAACGCCGCTGCGCTCGGGGTCTTCCTTTTCTCCTACTGGTGGGGTCGGCAGATCGTCGACATCCGGGTCTGAGGACGCTGCCCTATGACCTATCTGTTTCGCCTTATTTTGCTCACTTTCGCGAGCGTGCTCGCGGCCATTTCATCTATCTTTCTTCTTCGCTCCCGTTCTGACCCGTTCGAGGCAACAGAGTTTCCGGTCTTTTGTCTGGAATCCCTGTTCCCGGCGGGCGGACGGGTCCGAAGGACCCTGCGTCGGAAAGACCGCCGCTCCAATGACCGGTATCGCAAACTGTTGGAGCTGATGACACCGCTGGAGGCGGAGCGGGTCGCAGCCAGCGCCCAAAATGCGGGTTGCACCTATCTTCTCCTGCTGTTACCGCTCCTGCTTCTTTTATTGGCGGTCACGGGCGATGTGTTCCTGTTTTTCGTGGAGTTGCTGCTGCTGGCCGGCCTCTGCCTGTACTTCGATTACTGGCTGGACAACACCGTAAAACGGCGTCACAGGGAGATCCTTTCCCAGTATCCTGCCATGCTGACTGAGATGTCGCTCATGGTGAATGTGGGAATCACGGCAAGTGAAGCCTTTGAACGGGTCGCGGTCTCCTCAGACGGGCTTTTGTTTCGGGAAATGCGACGGGTGTCTTCCAGCGTGCAAAACGGCATGCCCGTCGACGAGGCGCTGGACACGCTGAGCCTTCGAGCGCCGCTTCGGGAAATGAAGAAGTTCGTTTCTCTCTACAAGCAGAACCTCGTGAAGGGCGGGCCGGACTTTCCGCGCACTTTGAACGAGATGGCGGAAAACGCATGGACCGACCGGAAAAACTCCGCCCGGACACAGGGAGAACTGGCAGAACAAAAACTGCTCATGCCCACTTTGTTTATGTTTGTCGGCATTCTGCTCATGATCATCGTGCCGGCTTTTCGAAACTTATTTTAGGAGGAATCAACAATGAACCTGTGGAACCGATTCGTGTCATTCCTGACCGCCCTGCTCGGCTGGATGACAAAGACCAGAGCCCGCCTGGCGGCGGATACCAGCGGCGAAATCAACATCGTCGCCATGGTGCTCATCATTATCGTCGTCATCGCGCTGGTGGCGATCTTCCGAAGTGAGATGACCGACATTGTCACCAAGATGTTTGAAAAGATCCGAAGCGGTATGGAGGTCTGACAGAGAAGACCCGGACCGGGGCAGCGCCCAGGTCATCGAGTTTTCGTATGTGTTTCCCGTTGTCCTTGTGACCGTCGTGGCACTGCTGTACCTGTTGCTGCTGCTGTTTTTCCACGTCTATGCGTTTCATGTAACGGAGCGGGCCGCGGAAGATGCTGCCAGAGCGGTCGGCGGAGACCGCGTCTACTGGCAGCTGTCTGCCCACGGGGTCGATCCAGAGACTCTGTCTGCCTGCTCCGCCGATATGGAACGCCGGCTGACCGCCATGCAGGTCATGCCCGGGTTGCGGTTTTCTTCTTCGCTGAAAGAAAACGCCACCGGGAGCCAGGTGACCGCGATGGCGTCCTGTTCTTTTCACGGAAACCGGCTCTTTACCGTCCGTTCGGAGCGGGACCTTCGGAAGCCTACGGAATACGCGGCAAATGTCGACCTGGCAGAAGATATCGCGGAAGACACCGGACTGAAAACTTTTCTGGAACAGCGCTTCGGGCGCTATATCCAGATGGACAAAGAGTATCTCTGAGAGGAGGCCCGCCATGCGAACGAACCGCCGGAAAACGATCCTGCGTCAGTCCCTGCGCGGGTCTGTTTCTGTTTTTCTCATCCTCATTCTCATGCCCCTGTTCAGCGGGACCTATTTCGCCATTGACGCCGGGAGGACCGCAGCGGCCAAAGCCCGCGTGGAGGAAGCCCTCGACCTGACGGGAAACGCGGCGCTCAACGACTACGATCAGGCCCTGAAAGACTGGTACGGGTTATTTGCGATGGGCCGGTCAAAGGACAAGTTTGAGTCACAGCTGGCGGCCGTTTTCTCCGGCACCATAGACGCGGGAGAGATTACGTCCGGCGATCCTTCCGTCATTGAAAAATACGTGGAAGGGTTCTTCGGCGGTCTTCTGGGAGACCGCTCCCGCGCCTCATACGACAACTACATCAACACGTCCACAAAAAACTTTACGCTAAAGTTTCCGGAAGAAGCGTCTCTGGCCCGGCCCAACGTTATGGAACGGACCATCACCGATTACATGAAATACAGGGGTCCGTACCAGTTTGCCAGGGGCGTCTCCCAGCGGCTTGGCGCGTTTCGGAACGTGGACAGCGCGGCGGAAGCGCTTTCCAAAAGCAAAGACTATTACAAATCGCTTTCCGGGGTCAGCAAGCAGATGACCAGGATGGCGGACAAGTTGCCGGAAACAACGGACACGTTTGACCCGGAAGCGGAGCGGAAGGCCATGGACGCCCTCTCCTCCGGCCTCGACAAACTGAAGTCCGGCGTGCACAAAACAGACGAAGCGGCAAAACGATGGAAAAATGCGCTGGATCAGATGCCGGAGGGAGAGGCGAAAGCACTCATGGCCGGCGACTATAAAACCACCGCCGACATTTTGAATGACAGCGGGGTGGACACCCTGAAAGCGCAGCTGGAGCAGGACCGGACAGCCCTCGATGACTACATGGCAGCGAAACAGAAGGCCTCCGAAGACCGGCAGGCTGCGGAAAAAGCGCTGCGGGAAGCAGAGGCCGCAGCCGCTGCAGGCGAGGAGGTCCCGGCTGCCCTGGTAGACCCTGCGTCCATCAAAGACCCCGACCCGCCGTCCCTCTCCTACCGGAAAAATGCCCTCTTTGGGTACATCGCCGGAAGCAAAACGAAACACGGTTCCGGGGAGGAGATCCCGACAGATGTGGACCGGAGCGGGCTGACGGCCAATGCGCCATCCCAGTCTGTGTCGCGAACGGTGGGGTCCGCCGTGGCTTCCGCCATCAACGCGGTGGGCAACTCGTCAGCACTCGCGGTTTCCGGAGCGGGCAGCGGCGATACACAGACCCAGATGAGCGCGCTGAAGGCGTTCTTCCGGAGCCTGACCGGCAGCACGGACAGCCTGATGTCAGACTGTTACGTGGAGGAATACCTCACGGAAATGTTCAGCTGTTATACCAGCGGCGAGGAAGATAAAAACCTGGCGGGGGCAGTCCTCTCCAAGGGGCCGTTGTTCCGGGGCGAAGTGGAGTACATCCTGTTCGGTCAGGACCATCTGCCGGCCAACATCCATTTGGCAGAAGAACTCATTTTCATGGTCCGTGTCTTGTTCAATTCTATTTATGCCTTCTCCAACGCCCAGATGAGGGCGGAAGCCCTGACGGCCGCGGCCGCCATCGCTTCCTGGACCGGCGCCGGCGTAGCGGTCGTGCAAAACCTCCTTCTGGGAGCCTGGGCCATGGCGGAGTCGGTGAGCGATGTGTCGACGCTTCTGAAAGGCGGCACGGTGCCGCTCTATAAAAATGCCGCCACCTGGACCACGAGCCTTTCCGGCCTTGCCGGGAAGTTGCAACAGGGCGCAACATCGCTCGTAAGCCACACGGTCGACGACGTGTACGCCCGCATCGAGAAAGCGGCTGACGACAAGATCGAAGGGGTCCGGGACGCGACCATGAGCTACCTGCGGGAAACCACCGAAGGCGCGGTAGAGTCTCTGACCAACATGATCATCACCCCGGTGGAATCCCGGGTAACAACGGTCATTTCGGACCAGACCGAAAAGCAGGCTTCTCTGTCCCGGGAGGATATTCAAAACATGCTCCTGGACGCGGTGAGCTCAGCGGACAACGGGTCCGCAGGATACCAGGCTGCGAAAGCCGCGTTTTCCGCAACAGCCCTCGGCCCGCTGACCGACACTATCTATGGCAACTACAAAGATCTGACCTCTCTGGATGAGACCGTTTCCAAAACGGCGGCCACCGCCATTGCCCACGGGCTGCAGGATGCCTATTCCACCTTGTTTTCCGAAGTGGAAAAGGCGGTGGACCGGAAAGTCTCGTCCGCAGAGCAGAAGATCCATCAGGCTCTGGAAGCGGGCGGGAAAGAAGTGAAGGCCGATGTCATCGAGGCCATCGATGACTATGCGGGCACCCTCTCCGGATACCTGGGCTCGGAAAGCGGCGGGAGCACCCCTTCCAACACAGCGCTCTCTTCGTATTCCGGCACCGCCATGTCTTACAAAGATTATCTGAAGGTATTCGTGTTTGCCGGTATCGTGAAAAACAGCGTAAAACAGGGCATGCTGACCCGCTCCGCGATGATCATGCAGGCCAACTGTCACACCGGCGAGAAGAGTTTTCATATTGTGAAGACCTATCGGGCCGTCCGTCTGGACGCCTCTGCCAAAATCGTGACCCACACCGTGAAAGGAAGTGAGACTTATGCGTATTGAGAAACGTCGCGCGAGGCTGGTCGTGCTGGCTTTGGTGTTCACTGTTCTGCTGGCAGCCTGCGGGGGGCGGTCGGAAAAGGGAACTGATGGGGCCGTTTCCACGACCGGAACAAAACAACACATGTCGAGCTCGGCCATGGTCACCGCCCACTTTTCCTCTTTTGAAGTTTCCGTCCCTGCGGACTGGCCGTCACGCGGCAACGTCGGAAAGGTGTTTGAGGGTCCCGACGCATTCCTGTTGGCGGGACCGGTGACAGAGGGCTCGGTGGAGGAGTGCATCGCCGCAGAACTCGAACTGTTTTTCAACACGGAGTACTACCGAAGCCAGGTGGCGTTCCAGTATGACCGCTATGAGGAGACGCCGGGCGGCATCAAAGTCCGGGGCAGCCTCACGAACGGGCGGACCGGCGAACGGGCGCACTTTGCCGGAGGGTTCTTCAAAGCGCCGGATGCCTATGTCCTCTACCTGTGGAGCGCGGGCGATGCATCAGAAAAAACCATTGCACTTGCGGAGGCGTCTTATGAGAGTTTCCGTGTGCTCTGAGGAGAGCCGGACCCGGGGGTCTTACACCGTTGAGGGCGCCCTGGCCCTGACTGTTTTCACCATTTGCCTGATGGCGCTTTTGTCTATCCTGAATGTCATCAAGGTCGAGGCAGAAGTGGAGGACGCGCTGTCCGAAACGGCCATGGAACTGTCCCAGTACTCCTATGTCATGGGACGGACCGAATACTTGAAAGACGCTGCGGAAGAACACCTTCCGGGGCTTATGAAGCTCTTGTCTCTGGACGGGGAAAAGGGCTTTTCCGACCTCGCCCTGACAGGACCGGCGGTCGCCAAACTACTGGTCCGGGAGAACTTTGCCCGGGACAACGTGGACGAATGGCTGAAGAGCCAGGGGGTCCGGAACGGGTATGAGGGACTGGACTTTCGGGACACGCAGATCCTCATGGACGGCAAAACCATTACGGTTGCGGTCACCTATGATCTGGACATCCAAACGTACGGACTGTTTTCCAAAACGCTTCATCAGCGGCTGGCGGCGGTCACCTATGGTCTGCTGCCCACCGATGCCGCGCTGAAAGCCGCTCATCAGAAACCGCAGGAGTCTACTATCTGGCAGGAGTCCAACTTCGTACGGGGCAAGTACT
>CAJGDU010000024.1 GCA_904502175.1 Clostridiaceae bacterium | reverse complement strand
GTCCTGCGGCCGAAGGTCATCGTGTGCCTCGGACGCATCGCCGCCCAGCGCCTCATGGACCCGGAGTTCCGGGTGACCAGAGAGCACGGGCAGTTCGTGGAAAAGAAGGGCATTTGGATGATGGGCACGTTCCACCCCGCCGCCCTCCTGCGCAACCCGCCCCAGAAGGCCGACGCCTTCGACGACTTCCTCGCCCTGCGGGACAAGCTCACAGAACTGGGGCTGCAATAACAAAAAGAAAAGCCAGACTCGAACCGAGCCTGGCTTTTTTTATTTCTTGTTTTTCTTTTCGGCGATGGTGTCGATCTCGGCGAGGTCGTACGGGGTCTCCTGGTACACGAAGTAGTTGATCCAGTTCGAGTAGAGGAGGTTGGCGCAGGAGCGCCAGGTGTTCGGCGGGCGCTTGGTGACCCGGTCGTTCGGGAAGTAGTTCACCGGCTTCTCGATGGGAAGGCCCGCGTCCAGGTCCCGCTTGTACTCGTTGTACAGGGTGTCGGCGTCGTACTCGGTGTGCCCGGTGATGAAGATCTGCCGTCCGTGCTTCGTGGAGATGGCGAAGACGCCTGCCTCCTCGGAGGAGGAGAGGATCTTCAGCTCCGGCACGGCCTCGACCTCTTCCCGCCAGATGGTGGTGTGACGGGACTGGGGCACGTTGAAGATGTCGTCGAACCCGCGGAACAGCATGGAGCTCTTCCGGTCCACCTTGTGGGGATAGACGCCGAAGAGTTTTGCCGGCAGGTCGTGCTTCGGGATGCCGTAATGGTAGTAAAGACCCGCGAAAGCGCCCCAGCACAGGTGGAAGGTGGAGTACACGTGGGTGGTGCTCCACTCCATGATCTCACAGAGCTCGTCCCAGTAGTCGACTTCTTCGAAGGGCATCTGTTCCACCGGCGCGCCGGTGATGATGAGTCCGTCGAAGTTGCGGTCCCGGACCTCGTCGAAGGTCTTGTAGAACGACAGCATATGGTCTTCCGGAGTATGGGTGCCTTTGTGAGACTCGGTCATGATGAGCTCGAGTTCGATCTGCAGGGGCGTATTGCCCAGCAGGCGGCTGAGCTGGGTCTCGGTCTCGATCTTTTTCGGCATGAGGTTCAGAAGGAGAATGTGCAGAGGACGGATGGCCTGGGTGTTCGCCCGGGTCTCCTTCATGACAAAGATATTTTCACTTTTCAGAACCCGCGCCGCGGGGAGATCGTTCGGGATCTTAATAGGCATTTCAGTTCACTTCTTCCGTTTCCTGACGTCTGACGTGGAGCTCTTCGGTGATCTCCGCGACTTTCTCTTCTGTCAGGATGAATTTCTTCGCAAAGATGAGGATGGCAATGACCATCAGGATGATGGGAATGATGGTCATGGAGAGCCGCAGGCCGGTGCGGGCCGACTGGTCGATGACCATGGCGGCGGCAGAGGCGTCGGCGCCCTCCTTCTGGATATGGTTGATGGACAGCGTCAGGGACGCGGCCAGGGCGGCAATGCCGCTGGCGAGTTTGACGACAAAGGTCTGCATGGAGAAGATGACGCTCTCCTCCCGGCTGCCGTTCTGCAGTTCGCCGTAGTCGACGGTGTTCGCGAGGAAGACCGTGACCAGAACGGTGAGGATGCCGTTGGCGGCAAAGATGAGGAAGCCGGGGATGAGCAGCAGGTAGATGTTGCTCATGGGGGTGAGGAACGCGATGGCGATGAGCAGCGCGTAGCCCAGGATGGCGGACCCGGTGCCGAGATAGAAGATCTTCGTCGTGGAGAAGAACCGCCGCAGCAGCGGGAACAGGATCATCATGGAGAGGATGGAGACCGCGCCGCCGAAGGTGTTGAACAGGGTGTAGCTGTTGTACCAGGCCTCGCCGCCGACATCATACTTGAAGAAGTAGATGACGAGGTTGGAGGTGATGTACACCGCGGTGTTCACGAGGACGATGGCCAGCACGACGACCATGGTCTGGTCGTTTTTGATGAGCGCGCGGAACAGATCGCCCACGGAGTTGGTCTTCACGTTGACCGTGGACTTCTCCCGGATGGTGAGCACGGCGATGGTCTCAAAGACAAAGAAGACGACCGCGATGATGAGGGCAAAGCGCTGGAAACCGACGCGCTCGTTGCCGCTGCCGAGGGCCTGGACGGCAATGACCGTGACGATGGTGATGAGCGCGGAGCCCACGCCGGCGCAGGACCGGGCCAGGGTGGTCAGGTTCTCACGCTCTTTGCCGCCCTCGGTGAAGGCGGGGATCATGGACCAGTAAGGGATGTCCATCATGGTGTACGTGGTGCCCCAGAGGATGTAGAACACGGCGGCATAGGCCGTGAGGCCCGAAGGCGTCAGGCTGGGCGGGGCCGAGAACATGACGAACAGGATGACGGCGTTCAGGGCGGTGCCGATGAACAGCCAGGGGCGGAACTTGCCCCAGCGGGTCTTGGTCTTCGCGGTGATGATGCCCATGATGGGGTCGTTGAACGCGTCGAAGACACGGGCCACCAGAAGGATGACACCCATGGCGGCGGCGCTGACGCCCATGACGTCCTGGAAGTAGTACAGGACGTAGCTGGCGGACAGCATGTAGCAGAGGTCTTTGCCGACCGCTGCCAGACCGTAACTGGTCTTTTCCTTTCCGGAAAGCTTCTTGGTTGCAGTGTTGGTAGCCATGACTTTCTCTCTTTCTCAGATAATATCCAATGCCTGCTTATTTCCAGGACGAGTTGAGGTCTACGGTGCGGTTGAAGATGAGCTTGTCGTCCGTGGAATACTTGTCGACGGTATAGTAACCCTTCCGCATGAACTGGAAGGTATCGCCCGGTTTGAGGTCCGTAAGGTCGCCTTCAATGAGGGCGTCCGGCAGGACTTCGAGAGAGTTGGGGTTCAGGTAGTTCTCGAGGGGCTCCGCGGGGTCAGAGGGGTTCTCCACATTGAAGAGCCGGTCGTAGAGCCGGACCTCGGCGGGAATGCAGTCCGCGGCGTTCACCCAGTGGATGGTGCCCTTCACCTTTCTGCCGTCGGGCGATTCGCCCCCTTTGCTCTCCGGGTCGTACTCAACATGGATGCAGGTGACGTTGCCCTCGTCGTCCGTTTCGTAGGACGTACAGGTGGCATAGTAGGCGCCTTTCAGGCGGACTTCGTTTCCGGGATAGAAGCGGCGGTACTTCTTGGCGGGCTCGATCATGAAGTCGTCCTGCTCAATGTACAGCTCCCGGCTGAAGGTGACGGTGCGGGTGCCCATCTCCGGTTTCTTCGGATGGACTTCGACTTCGATCTCTTCGGTCTGTCCCTCCGGGTAGTTGTCGATGATGACCTTGAGCGGCCGCAGGACCGCCATGGCCCGGGGCGCGTTCTCGTTGAGGTCGTCGCGCACACAGGCCTCCAGCAGGCCGAAGTCCACGACGGAGTAGGCCTTGGAGATGCCGATGCGGGCGCAGAAGTCCCGGATGGCGGCCGGCGGGAAACCGCGGCGGCGCATGCCGGAGATGGTGACCATGCGGGGGTCGTCCCAGCCGTCGACGTACCCGTTGTTCACGAGATACAGGCAGCGGCGTTTGCTGGTCACGCAGTAGTTGAGGTTCAGGCGGGCGAACTCGATCTGACGGGGTGCCGGTTTGTCCACTTCACACTCGTTGACCACCCAGTCATAGAGCGGCCGGTGGTTCTCAAACTCGAGGGAGCACAGGGAGTGGGTCACGCCCTCGCAGGCGTCCTCCAGCGGGTGGGCGAAGTCGTACATGGGGTACACGCACCACTTGTCTCCCTGGCGAAAATGACTCATGTGGGCAATGCGGTAAATGACCGGGTCGCGCATGTTGATGTTCGGGGAACTCATGTCGATCTTGGCGCGGAGCACCTTTTCCCCGTCGGCGAACTCGCCCTTCGTCATCCGCTCGAACAGGTCGAGGTTCTCCTCGACGGAGCGGTCCCGGTAGGGGCTGTTTTTGCCGGGCTCGGTGAGCGTGCCGCGGTATTCGCGGATCTCATCGGCGGTCAGGTCGCAGACGAAGGCCTTGCCCTTTTTGATGAGCAGGAGGGCCTTCTCGTACATGTAGTCGAAGTAGTCGGAGGCATGGTAGAGGTTGGCGTAGTGGTAACCCAGCCATTTGATGTCCTCGGCGATGGAGTCCGCGTATTCGGTGTCCTCTTTGCCGGGGTTCGTGTCATCCATGCGCAGGTTGCAGATGCCGCCGTATTTCTCCGACGTGTAGAAATTGATGTAGATGGCCTTCGCGTGGCCGATATGCAGGTAGCCGTTGGGCTCCGGCGGGAAACGGGTCTGGACATGGTCGTAGACGCCCTGTTCCAGGTCCGCGTCAATGAAGTCGTGGATGAAGTTCGACGGCGCCGCGGGCGCGGTCAAGGTCTTGTCGTCCATGTCAGTTCCCCTTTCTGTAGTAGTCTGCCGCGGCCTGCAGGCGCTTTAGACACTCCTCTTTCCCGAGGATGCCCATGATGGCGCAGAGGTCGGGCGTGTTGGTCCGGGAGGTGACCGCCACCCGGATGACGGTGGATACGTGGCCCACATGGCCCTTGAAGGCCTCCGGGTCCTGTTTCCACTCCTTGACGTTCGGCGTGTAGCCGAAGGGCTCGCAGAGGCTCTTGACCTTCTCGAACCACTGGGACTGGTCATCCGTCTCGTCATAAAGGTCCTGATAGGCTTCCAGGATGTCCGCGGCGTCGGCCGGGGACACGTTCTCCGGAAGCTGGTCGAAGTCTTCCGTGTAGAGTTCGTCATAGAGGTAGGCGACGAACGCCGGCACTTCGGACCATTTGGCAATATCTTTTCTCGGCTTCTTGCCGCCGCGGTCCACGCTCAGGATGCGGAGCGCTTTCTCTTTGTCGGCGGTCAGCAGCGCGTAAAAGTCTTTGTTGTACTCCTCCGCCCAGGCAAGGACCCGGTCCAGGACCGTTTCCGCGTCCATGAGAGAGATGACGTTCTTCGAGACGTCGTTCAGCTTCGCGAGGTCGAACAGCGCGCCGGACACGCTCATCTTCTTGAGGTTGAACGGGAAGTCTGAAAGCGGGGCGGTCTTGTTGGCCCGGCGCCAGTCCTCGAAGTTCGAGTTGGCCAGGGTCAGGAGGTATTCGAGGACCGCCTCCTTCGGGTAGCCCTCCTCCACATAGTAGCTGACGGCCGCCTCGGGGTCCTTCCGTTTGGAGAGCTTGCGCTTGTTCCCCTCATCGAGTTTCATGATGGGGGCGATGTGCGCGAATTTCGGAGCGCGGAAGCCGCAGTACTGGAACAGCTGCAGATGGACCGGCACGGAGGAGATCCACTCATCGCCCCGGACCACATGGGTGGTGCGCATGAGGTGGTCGTCCACACAGTGGGCGAAGTGATAGGTGGGAATGCCGTCGGTCTTCAGAAGGACGATGTCCATGATGTTTTCCGGCAGTTCCATCTTGCCCTTGATGAGGTCTTCATATCGTACCTTCTTCTCCGGGTCTCCCTGGGACTTCAGACGCAGGACATAGGGCTCGCCCGCCTGCACGCGGCGCTCCACCTCTTCCAGGGGCATTTCCCGGTCTCTGGCGTACTTGCCGTAGTAGCCGGGGTTCACGCCCTCTTTCTCCTGCTGGCTGCGGATGGCTTCGAGCTCCTCCGCGGTGCAGAAGCAGGGGTAGGCCAGGCCCTCTTCGGTCAGCTTCTTCGCGAAGCACCGGTAAATGTCCCGGCGCTTGCTCTGCTGGTAGGGGCCGTAGGCGCCGGCCTCGGTCCCGAAACCGGTAACGCCCTCGTCGATAGTGACGCCGAAGTCCGCGAGTCCTTTGACGATACCGGAGACGCCGTCTTCCACTTCCCGCTTTTTATCGGTGTCTTCGATGCGCAGGAAAAAGACGCCGCCGGTGGTGTCCGCCGTCAGCTTGGCAACGTAGGCTGCAAAGAGGCCGCCAATGTGCAGAAAGCCGGTCGGGCTCGGAGCGAACCGCGTGACGCGGGCCCCTTCGGGAAGGTCCCTGGAGGGGTACATCGCCTCATAATCTTCCGGTGTTTTTTCCACATCGGGGAACAGCAGTGCTGCCAGTCTGATCGTGTCCGTCAAAAGAACCGCTCCTTCAATAAAAATGTTCTTAATATTATACGAAATACTGCTATAAATGTAAATAGAACGCCCTTTTGCGGGCTATGTAAAGCGCAGCTTTTCAGCCCGTCAAAACGCACAAAAAAACGTAGTAATATTGTTTATTAAACCGACTTGTCAGAAAGGGTCGGTGGTAGGATACTTATAATACATGGACACGCGTCTGCTTTCGGGGGGCAGATGAAGGCAGGATATGCGCGTCCCGGTAACTTCCGTGGGAAGACGAAAGGAATCGCCATGAGTACTTATCAGAAGATCATTCGTGATTTGCGAGAGGATCACGACATGACTCAGGAACAAGTCGCGCACTACCTTGGCACCTCTCAAACCATGTATGCCCGCTATGAGAGAGCTGCCAGCGAAATGCCTATCCGGCACCTGATCAACTTATCGAAACTGTACAACGTTTCGACCGACTACATCCTGGGTCTGAGCGACAAGAAATGAGCGCATCCCTACCCCATCAGCAAACAAAAAAGCATCCGGAACTTCCGGATGCTTTTTGTTTTTGACTTGAAGTGTCTGAATGTCAAACTTACGCAAGCTCGATGGTAGCACCGACTTCGTCGAATTTGGCCTTCATCTCTTCGGCCTCTTCCTTGGCGACACCTTCCTTGACGGTCTTGGGAGCGCCGTCAACGAGGGCCTTCGCGTCGGCAAGGCCAAGACCGGTGATCTCACGGACGACCTTGATGACCTTGATCTTGTTGGCGCCGACCTCTTTCAGGACAACGTCAAACTCGGATTTCTCTTCCGCGGAAGCATCGCCACCGGCAGCAGGACCGGCAACAGCAACAGCGGCAGCGGCGGAAACGCCAAATTCTTCTTCGACTGCATGGACGAGCTCAGACAGCTCGAGAACAGACATGGTTTTGATCTCTTCAAGGAGAGCAGTAACTTTCTCAGAAGCCATGATTTTTTCCTCCATTTAGGTTATTTGTAAAAAGTAGTAGGGTTTCAGATTATTCTTCTGCGGGAGCTTCTTCCTCGGCAGGAGCCTCTTCAGCAGGGGCTTCTTCCTCAGCGGGAGCTTCCTCGGCAGGAGCAGCTTCCTCAGCGGGAGCCTCTTCCTCGGCGGGGGCTTCCTCAGCGGGAGCTTCCTCGGCAGGAGCAGCCTCCTCAGCGGGAGCTTCCTCAGCAGGAGCAGCTTCCTCGGCGGGAGCTTCCTCAGCGGGAGCTTCCTCGGCGGGAGCTTCCTCGGCGGGAGCCTCCTCAGCGGGAGCAGCCTCCTCAGCGGGAGCAGCTTCCTCAGCGGGAGCTTCGGCCTTTGCCTCTTCGGCTGCAGGTGCAGCTTCTTCAGCGGCCGGGGCGGCATCGCCCTCTTCTGCTTTCTTGTCGACAACAGCCTGGATGACCCGTGCGAAGGACGCGATGGGCGCGTTGAAGGCGTTGCAGACAGTTGCAAGGAGAACCTCGTAGGGCGGCAGGTCTGCCAGAGAGTTGATGGTTGCAAGGTCGACGACCTCACCATTCAGATAACCACTCTTGATCTGGAAGAAATCGTGGCCTTTGGAGAAGTTCTTCAGGATGCGGGCAGCAGCGACGTGGTCTTCTTTGGAGATGGCGAGAGCAGTAGTGCCCACGAGGACCTCTTTCAGACCGTCGAGACCGGCCTCTTCCGCAGCTCTTCCAATGATGGAATTCTTGATGACGGTGTAATCGACACCTGCCTCACGGAGCTCGCGGCGAAGGTTGGTATCATCTTCGACGTTGATGCCTTTGTATTCGACGAGAACGCCGGCGACGGAGTCGGTCAGCTTGGCTGCCAGCTCGGATACCGCGGCTTTCTTCATTTCGAGTACTCTTTCGCTTGCCATTTACGTTTCACCTCCTGTGAATAAAAATATGCTCTTCCTTTTCCAAGGAAGAGCATCTGTAATGATAACGCAATGGCGTAAAGATACAGTTTTCAGCTCTTTCCTCGGCAGGTAGGACGGAACCTGTTACGTCTCCCTTTCGGGACACACCTGCTGTCTTAGGTAAAGAAACAGCATTGGTATACTAGCACAGGGGGTTCCCTGTGTCAAGTAACGTTTGGAACTGCTTACTGGGCAGTGTACTTGGCCGGGTTGAATTTGACGCCCGGGCCCATGGTGGAAGCAAGCGCGCAGGACTTCAGGTACTGACCTTTGGCGGCTGCGGGTTTTGCCTTCACGATGGCCTCCATCAGAGTGTCAAGGTTCTCACCGAGCTTTTCAGCGCCGAAGGAAGCCTTGCCGATGGGGCAGTGGATGATGTTGGTCTTGTCGAGTCTGTACTCGATCTTACCGGCTTTGGCCTCGGCGACGGCTTTGCCGACGTCCGGGGTGACGGTGCCGGCCTTCGGGGACGGCATAAGACCACGGGGGCCGAGGACTCGACCGAGCTTACCGACGACACCCATCATGTTGGGAGCGGCGATGGCAACGTCGAATTCCAGGAAGCCTTCGTTCTGGATGCGGTCGGCCAGGTCTTCCGCACCGACGATCTCCGCGCCGGCTTCTTCAGCGGCCTTGGCCATATCGCCCTTGGCGAAGACGGCAACGCGGACGCTCTTACCGGTACCGTTCGGAAGGACGACAGCGCCGCGGACCTGCTGGTCAGCGTGACGGGAGTCGACACCGAGACGGATGTGCGCTTCGACGGTCTCGTCGAACTTGGCTTTCGCTGTATCGCAGACGAGCTGGAGCGCTTCGTCTACTTCGTAGAGTTTGGTTTTGTCAACGAGCTTTTTGCTGTCGACATACTTTTTTCCGTGTTTCATTCTATTCTACCTCCCGCTTAGTCTTCCACAACGACGCCCATGGAACGAGCGGTACCGGCGATCATGGAGCAGGCAGCTTCCATGTTCGCGGCGTTGAGGTCACGCATTTTGGTTTCGGCGATCTGTTTGATCTGATCCATGGTGATGGTCGCAACTTTGGTCTTGTTGGGTTCACCGGATGCCTTGTCGATGCCACAGGCCTTCTTGATGAGGACTGCTGCGGGCGGGGTCTTGGTAATGAACGTGAAACTGTGGTCCGCATAAACTGTGATGACGACGGGAATAATGAGACCCATATCGTTCTTGGTGCGCTCATTGAATTCCTTCGTGAACGACATGATGTTGATGCCGTGCTGACCAAGCGCCGGGCCGACGGGCGGTGCCGGAGTCGCCTGACCTGCGGGGATCTGCAGTTTAATGAAACCGATAACTTTCTGTGCCATTGTTTTGCACCTCCAAAAAAATGTGGTAATTGGCGGAATGAGTTCTCCCCGTTCGGGGCATTCCTCCCACGGGACCTGGAAAAGTCCCTGTAACAAAAGCAGCGAACTGCCTATTACCGATGTTACGTTTTTGCTCAGGCCAGTTCGACCTGGTTGAGAGCAAGGTCGGCGGACGTCTCACGGCCAAACATGGAAATGGTGACCTTGACGCGGCCGTTTTCGGTGTCGATCTCCTGGACCACACCGGAGTAGTCGGCGAGGTTGCCGCCGGTGATGCGGACGAAGTCGCCCACTTTGTAGTTGACTTCGACGGAGGTGGAAACTTCCGTTTCCTCTGCCTCGACGCCGAGGGCCTCTACTTCTTTGTCTGTCAGGGGGACCGGCTTGCTCTCCGGGCCGACGAAACCGGTGACACCGCGGGTGTTGCGGATGACATACCAGGTGTCGTCTGACATGACATATTCGTTGTCCTGTGCTTCCACAGCGACTTTGACGAGAACATAACCCGGGAAGACCTTGCGCTCGACCTCTTTGGTCTCGCCGTTGTCCTTGACTTCCACGACCAGCTCTGTGGGAACGCGGACGTCCAGGATGAGGTCATTCATGTTCCGGTTGTCCACGACCTTCATGATGTTGTCCTGGACTTTGTTCTCATAACCGGAATAGGTATGAACGACATACCATTTCGTGATTCCTGCCATAGGACCGTTCCTCCTCCGTTACAGCAAGCCGAGCTGGGCTTTCAGAAGGATGACGGCGGTCTCTGCGTCGCCGGGATTGTAGTTGTAGATAAGTTCCCGGATGCGGACAAAGATGGCATCGAAGATCCAGACACCGATACCGATGACAAGGATGACCAGGAGAACGACCAGGAAATTCTTGAACGTATCTTTCGCGCTGGACCAGTTGATCTTCTTCAGCTCTTTGAAAAGGTCTTTCCAGAAGCTCTTGAAGTTTTCCCAGACGCTGGTCTTCGGTTTCCCGCTGGCGTCGAGTTTGGGCTCTTTCTTCGGCTTCTTGTCAGCTTCCTTTTTCTTGGCTGCGTAGGCGGGAACTTCTTTTTCAGCAGCTTTGGCTTCGGCCTTTGCCGGAGCAGTGGCTTTTTTCTTATTCTTCGCCATTACAACTTGCCTTCCTTACTTTGTCTCTTTGTGGAGCGTATGCTTCTTGCAGAATCTGCAGTACTTGTTCATCTCCAGCTTGTCGGGTGTGTTCTTCTTGTTCTTGATGGTGTTGTAGTTGCGCTGACCGCACTCAGAGCAGGCCAATGTAACACGTACTCTCATGTCGGCACCTCCATTTATGGATCATTGAATTTGTCTTCTGCCCGAGGAGGGCAAAAGGCTTTTGCCTCCCTCTTTCAAGGCCTTTGTTTTCGCGGTTTCTTAGGCGATTTACACAAAGATTTCTCTGCGGTAAGCACTTAAAAAAGCGCGCAAAAAAAGAACCCTCTAGCAAGAGGTATAGGAATTCTATCACACCTCTTATAATAGGGTCAAGGCTTTTTTCGACTAAAGATATATATATTTTAATATTATAGGGGAAAACAGAAAAAGCACCACTACATGTGGTGCTTTTCTTCATACCCTGAAAACTAAACAAAGAACACTTACTCACATGAGATTCTAATACTAAACATTAGACAAGCCCTCGACCGATTAGTACTGCCTGGCTGAACATGTCGCCATGCTTACACCTGCAGCCTATCTACCTCGTAGTCTACAAGGGGTCTTACTAGCTTAACGCTATGGGATATCTTATCTTGGAGGTGGCTTCACGCTTAGATGCTTTCAGCGTTTATCCATTCCGCACTTAGCTGCCCAGCGGTGCCACTGGCGTGACAACTGGTGCACCAGCGGTGCGTCCATCCCGGTCCTCTCGTACT
>CAJGDU010000023.1 GCA_904502175.1 Clostridiaceae bacterium | reverse complement strand
GAGACCGCAGAGCGCGCCGTCCTTGATGGCGTAGCACAGCTCTTCGAGTTTCTCGATGTCGCCCTCTTCGCCCTGGCCCTTGACGATGCGGTCGAGGACCTCGAGCATGCGCTTCGTGCCGAGACGGCAGTGGACGCATTTGCCGCAGCTCTCCTTGGCCGTGAAGTCCAGGAAGAACTTCGCCATGCCGACCATACAGGTGGTCTCGTCCATGACGACCATACCGCCGGAACCCATGATGGCGCCGGTCTTGCCCAGTTCGGCGTAGTCGATGGTGGTATCGAGCTTTTCAGCCGGTACACATCCGCCGGAGGGACCGCCCAGCTGGACGGCTTTGAAGGGCACGTCGTTCTTGATGCCGCCGCCGATGTCGAAAATGACTTCGCGGAGGGTGGTACCCATGGGGATCTCCACGAGACCGCCGCGTTTGATCTTACCGGACAGGGCGAAGACCTTGGTGCCGTTGGAATCGTCGGTGCCCATGGCCGCGAAGGCCGCGCCGCCGTTGTTGATGATCCAGGGAACGTTGGCGTAGGTCTCGACGTTGTTGATGTTGGAGGGCTTCATCCAGTAGCCGGCCTGGGCCGGGAACGGGGGTTTCAGGCGGGGCATGCCGCGCTTGCCTTCCAGGGACTCGATGAGGGCAGTCTCTTCGCCGCAGACGAAGGCGCCGGCACCGGCTTTGATGCGCACGTTGCAGGAGAAGTCGGAACCGAGGATGTTGTCTCCGAGGTAGCCGCGCTCCGTGGCGTCTTTGATGGCCTTCTCCAGACGGACGATGGCCAGCGGGTACTCGGCACGGACATAGACGATGGCCGTGCTGGCGCCGATGGCGTAGGCGCCGATGAGCATGCCTTCAATGAGGTTGTGGGGGTCGCCTTCGATGACCGCGCGGTCCATGAACGCACCGGGGTCGCCTTCGTCGGCGTTACAGATGAGGTACTTTTCATCGCCTTCGGAGTTCTTCGCCGCTCTCCATTTGAAGGCGGTGGAGAAACCGGCGCCGCCGCGTCCGCGGAGGCCGGAGATGTCGATCTGTTCGATGACGTCGTCCTGGGTCATGCCGGTCTTCAGGATCTTCTCGATGGCTTTGTAACCGTCGCGGGCGATGTAATCGTCGATGTTTTCCGGATTGATGAGACCGCAGTCCCGAAGGGCGACGCGGGTCTGCGCCTCCAGGAAGTGGGCTTCGTCCGGGGTGATGCCGATGCGGTCGATGAGGGACAGATCGCCCTTGGTGGCCGCGGCATAGATGTCGTCGGCGTCCTTTTCGGTGACGCGGACATAACGGTGCAGGGTGCCCTCGTCATCGTAGACGTCCACGATGGGCTCGAGGAAGCACATGCCGTTACAGCCGGTGATGTCGAGGACGACGCCGGTGGGGTTGCTTTCTTTCAGAAGGGTGTCCAGGCGCTCGTATACTGCGCCGGCGCCGGCCGCGAGTCCGCAGCTGCCTTCTCCTACTACGAGTTTCATGCGTCGGCACCTCCTTCACTGGCAAGTTCGCGAAGGACTTTGCGGCACTTGTCGGGAGTCAGGGTACTGTAGGTCTTTCCGTTGATCATCATGACCGGGGAAAGGCTGCAGCAGCCGAGACATGCGACGTGCTCCATGCTGAAGAGACCGTCCTCCGTGGTCTCTCCGTCTTCGATGCCCAGTTCGTCCGTGATGGCGGCGGAGATGAGCTCCGCACCGTTGACGTGGCAGGCCGTCCCCTGGCAGAGCATGATGAGATGCTTGCCGACAGGCTGCAGTCGGAACTGTGCATAGAACGTAGCCACACCGTAAATGGTGGCCGGCGCGGTGCCGGTGACCTCGGCGATGTGGTTGATGGCCTCCTCCGGAAGATAGCCGTAAATGGCCTGCGTCTTCTGCAGGATGGCGATAAGACTGCCCGAAACGCCCTTGTATTCCGTAAGGACCGGATCGAGCAGAGCCAGATCGATGGCTTTTGTTCCTTCCATTCCAGAACCTCCTTTTTCATTTTTACAAAAGCAGAATTATGCCAAAATACATTATAGCATAGATAGTACATATCTATGTGCGACAAATCTTCGAAAATGTCCGAGATTGATGATGGTTTATCATTCCATATCGGTTGTTGATTTGTTTTTTTTCTTATATAATAGAGTGACTATATAAAAAATGGGGGTCCGGTATGGGATTCAATCATTTTGACGAAAAGGGAAATGCGGTCATGGTCGATGTCTCCGGCAAAGCGGTGACGTCCCGGACTGCCACGGCAAAAGGGAGCATCGTGGTCTCCTCCGAAGTCCTGACGGCCATTCGTGAAGGTACCGCCAAAAAGGGCGATGTGCTGGGCGTGGCCCGGGTCGCCGGCATCACGGCCGTGAAGAGGACCCCGGAACTCATTCCGATGGCCCATCCGCTGCCCATCATGAAGGTCAGTGTCGACTTTGAGCTGGACGAAGAGCAGCACAAGGTCACCGCGTTCTGCACCGTCAAGACGGACGGAAAGACCGGCGTCGAAATGGAGGCCCTCACCGGCGTGAACGTTGCCCTGCTCACCATCTACGATATGTGCAAGGCCATGGACAAACGCATGCACATGGAAAACATCCACCTGTGCGAGAAGACCGGCGGCAAGTCCGGCGACTTCTCCTACGGTCCCCAGCAGCCCGCCATCTCCGTCAGCGGCATCAAGAACAGCGGCAAGACCACCCTTCTGGAGAAGCTCATCCCCGAGCTCATCTCCCGCGGCCTCAAAGTGGCGGTCCTCAAAAACGGCGGCCACTTCAAACCGGATGTGCCCGGCACCGACACCTACCGCTTCCTGGAAGTGGGCGCCTCGGGCACCGTCATCTTCGACGACCATCAGATGTCCGTCAGCCGGAAGTCCCTGCCGCCCTATGAAGAACTCTTCACCATGTTCCCGGACGCCGACCTGCTTCTGGTGGAAGGCCTCCGCAACACGGCGCTGCCGAAACTGGAAATGGTGAAACCCGATGACGAGCGCTCTCCGGCGCTGTCGGAGGACAAGGTCCTGGGGTACATCGCCGAAAACGCTGCCTACGAGGCCTCCGTGCCGGTGTTCGACCGGGAGGACATCAAAGGCATTGCGGACTTCATTATGGAACTCTATGAGAGCGGCGCTCTGAAGGGAGCCGTCTTATGATCGACAAGTATGGACGCGTCATCGACTACCTGCGGGTCTCGGTGACCGACCGCTGCAACTTCCGGTGTGTCTACTGCATGCCGCCGGAGGGCGTGGAGCTCATGTCCCACGAGCAGGTCATCCGGTATGAGGAGCTCATGCGTCTCATCCGCCTGTTCGCGGAACTCGGCATCCGGCACATAAGGCTGACCGGGGGAGAGCCGACGGTCCGGAAGGGCATCGTCTCGCTGGTCCGGGACATCCACGACCTGCCGGGCATCGAGTCGGTCTCCATGACCACCAACGGCCTGCTGCTGCCGGACATGCTCCCGGATCTGAAAGCGGCGGGGCTGAGTGCCGTGAACATCAGTCTCGACACGCTGGACGAGGCCCGGTTCGACGACATCACCCGCACCACCGGCAACCTGCCGAAGGTGCTGGACGCCATCCGCCTCTCCGCCGAGGCGGGGCTCAACACGAAAGTCAACTGCGTGGCCATGCGGGGCGTGAACGATGACGAGGTCCTGGAGATCGCCGCCCTGGCGAAGCTCCTGCCCGTCTGTGTCCGGTTCATTGAGTACATGCCCATCGGAAAGCACGACTACGAACAGGCCATCTATATGGACGAGGTCCTCGACCTCATCCGGGGCGCCTTTGGCAAACTGACCGAAGACCCAACGCTCCGTGGACACGGCCCTGCCAGGTACTACAAACCGGAGGGGTTCCGTGGCTCGGTGGGGGTCATCTCCGCCATGAGCCACAGCTTCTGTGAGGAGTGCAACCGGGTCCGCATGACCTCGGAAGGGTTCCTCAAACTCTGCCTGCAGTACAACGTGGGCGAGAACCTGCTGCACGCCCTTCGGTCCGGGGCCTCCGATGAGGAACTGAAAGACCTCATCCTTCGGACCATCGACCAAAAACCACAGCACCACACGTTCCTCGACTATGCCGAGGAACAGGATATCGATACCCGGGACATGTCCCGCATAGGAGGTTGACCATATATGGAAGGAATCGTCAAAGCGGTCTGCATTTCCGAACGCAAAGGGACCGTCAAACGGGATGTCATCGAAAGCGACATCACGCCGCTCGGCATGGCAAACGACGCCCATGCCGGCAACTGGCACCGCCAGGTGAGCCTCCTTTCCTTTGACAAAGAGGAGCAGTTCAACGCCGAGAACGCGGAAAAGGGCGTCCACGTCCTGCCCGGCGACTTCGGCGAGAACCTGCTGGTGGAAGGCATCGACTTCCGCTCGCTGCCCATCGGCACGAAGTTTTTCGTGGGCGACGCGGTCCTGCAGATGACCCAGATCGGAAAAGAATGCCACACGGCCTGTGAGATCCGCAGGCTCGTCGGCAACTGCATCATGCCGGTGGAAGGCGTCTTCGCGAAGGTGCTGAACCCCGGCCATGTCAAGAATGGAGATGTCATGACAGTGGAAGTCCCCGAGAAACGTATTTTTAAAGCGGCCATCATCACGGCCAGTGACAAGGGCTCCAAAGGGGAGCGGGAAGACCTCAGCGGCCCCGCCATCCAGGAGATGATCGAGCCGGAGGGCTACCTCGTCACGGTCTATACGGTCCTTCCGGACGACCAGGAGACCCTGGAGAACGAAATGAAGCGCATCGCCGACGAAAAGCTGGCCGATGTCATCTTCACCACCGGCGGCACCGGTTTCTCCCCGCGCGATGTGACCCCGGAGGCCACGATCGCCGTCTGCGACCGGCTGGTCCCCGGCATTCCGGAGGCCATGCGGGCCTACTCCATGACCATCACCCCGAAAGCCATGCTCTCGAGAGCGGCGGCGGGCATCCGCAAGGACACCCTCATCATCAATATGCCCGGCAGCCCGAAAGCCGTCAAAGAGAGTCTTGAATACATCCTGAATCCCCTGCGCCACGGACTGGACATCCTCCTCGGAGAGGCCTCCGAATGCGCAAGAAAGTGAACCGATAAATCATGCTGAATGTTGTCACCAGAGAAGAGGCCCTGCAGATCATTCTGGAGCAGATGCCGGAGGCGGCGGGAACACACGTCGCCGCCCTGCCGGACGCCCTCGGCAAAGTCGTCGCGGAGGACATCCTGAGCCCGGAAGACCTGCCGGCCTACACCCGTTCCACGGTGGACGGGCTGGCGGTGCGGGCGGCCGACACCTACGGCTGCTCCGAAGCGCTGCCGGCCATGGTCACCTATGCGGGCAAGGTCCTCATGGGCGAGGACGAACAGCGTGTCCTGCCGCCGGCCTCCTGCATGGAAGTGCCCACCGGCGGCCAGGTCCCCGAGGGGGCCGACGCGGTCGTCATGGTGGAGCACACGGAGGACCTGGGCGACCAGTTCCGCTATGTCCTGAAAGCCGTCGCGCCCCATGAGAACGTCAACGGCACCGGGGACGACATCAAACGAGGCGCGGTCGCCGTGCCGAAGGGCACCCTTTTGGAGCCTCGTCACACCGCGGTCCTGGCGGCCCTCGGCATCTCCGAACTGCCGGTCCGGGACCCGCTGACCGTCGGCATCCTGTCCACCGGCGACGAACTGGTGGACTACAAAGAGACGCCGAAGGGCACGGAGATCCGCAACATCAACTCCGTCACACTCGCGGCCGCCGTCGAGGCTCTGGGCTGTCAGGCGAAAACTTACCCCGTCGTGCCCGATGAAGAACCCGCCCTGCGGGCCGCCATCGACAAAGTCCGCAGCGAGTGCGACTTCCTCATCATTTCCGGCGGCTCCTCCGTCGGGGAGCGGGACAACGTCAACCGCGTCCTGTCCTCTTTCGGCCACGTCTATTTCCACGGTGTGGCGCTGAAACCCGGTAAGCCCACCATGTTCGCCATGCTGGAGGGCGATGTGCCCGCCTTCGGCCTGCCCGGCCATCCGGCCGCGGCCTTCTTCACCTTCCACCTCTTCGCGAAACCGGCCATCCTGAAACGCCGGGGCGCCATCGCGGTGCCGCGCTATGTGGAGGCGGAACTGTCTCAGAAAGTTCCCTCGAACCACGGCCGGGAAGAAATCATGGCCGTGGCCCTCGAAAACGGAAAAGCGGTCCCCCTGCCGGCGAAGTCCGGCGTGGTCTCCGTCCTGTCCCGCGCCGACGGGACCATCACCATTCCCCGTGACCTCGAAGGTCTCGAACGGAGCGCGAAAGTGCAGGTGTTACTGTTTTGAAAAAGTATGAGTTCCTCACCAATATCTCGCTGGAAGAGGCCCGTCAGAAGATGGTGGACGCGGTGCGCGCCGCAGACATCCCGCTGAAGACGGAGACCGTCCCCGTGCGGGAGGCCAACAACTGTGTCACCGCCCGGGCCCACTACGCGGTCCGCTCCTCGCCGCATTATGTGGCGAGCGCCATGGACGGCATCGCGCTCCTCGCGGAAAAGACCGCGGGCGCCACCGAGAACGACCCGGTCCGCCTCACGGAAGCGGACTACATCGTCGTCGACACGGGCGACCCGCTGCCGGAGAACACCGACACGGTCGTCATGATCGAAAACGTGGTCGAGGCGGAGGGCAACGACGTCCTGCTCTACTCCGCGAGCATCCCCTGGGACAACGTGCGCCAGGTGGGGGAGGACATCTGCATGGGCGATATGATCGTCCCGTCCTACACCGTCATGACGCCCGCCCTCATCGGCGCCTTCATGGCCGCCGGGGTCTACGAGGTGGAGGTCGTCAAACGGCCCGTCTTCGGCATCATCCCCACGGGCGATGAGATCGTCGACGGAGACGCCGACCTGAAACCCGGCGACATCCCGGAGTTCAACTCCGCCATCTTCTCCGCCATGCTCTCCGACTGGGGCGCCGACAGCATCGTCTACCCGGTCGTCAAAGATAAGATCGACCTTCTGGAGGCGGCCGTCACGAAAGCGGCCGGCGAGTGCGACGCGGTCCTCACCATTGCCGGCTCCTCCGCCGGCCGGGACGACTACACGTCCACCATCCTCACGAACCTCGGCGAACTGCTGGTCCACGGCATTGCCATCAAACCCGGCAAGCCCGCGGTCCTCGGCATGCTCGGGCAGAAGCCCTTCTGCGGCATGCCCGGCTATCCCGTCTCCGGCATCATCGTCATGGAAGAAATCGTCAAGTATGTCTGCGCCCTGCTCACGCACCGTGAGCCGGAGCGGGACGAGAAGGTGACCGCCCAGGTCTCCCGGAAGCTGACCTCCTCACTGAAATATGAAGAATTCCTCCGCTGCCGCGTCGCGGAAGTGGACGGCAAGAATATCGCGGTGCCCATGCCGAGAGGCGCGGGCGTCGTCACGGGCTTTGCCAAGGCCGGCGGTCTCTTCGTCGTCGACCAGAACAGCGAGGGCCTGGAGGCCGGCGCGCCGGTCGAAGTCGCGCTGCAGCGCGACAAGGTCGAACTGGAGAACAGCCTCTCCATCACCGGCAGCCACGACCCGCTCATCGACGAGGCCTCCGACCTGCTCATCCGGCAGGACCCGCGCACCTACGTCGTTTCTTCCCATGTCGGCTCCATGGGCGCCATCATGGCGCTCCGGGCAGGGGAGACCGCCCTCGGCGGCATCCACCTGCTGGACGCCGAGACCGGAGAGTACAACAAGGCCTATGTCCGCCAGTACTTCCCGGACGGCGGGGTCACCCTCATCCGCTGCGTCATCCGTCAGCAGGGCCTCATGGTCAAGAAGGGGAACCCGGAGAACATCCACACGGTGAAGGACCTCCTCGGAAAACGCTATGTGAATCGCCAGAAGGGCGCCGGCACCCGTATCCTCCTCGACTATCTGCTCGAGAAGAACGGCATGACGCCGGACGACATCTACGGCTACACGCGGGAGGAGTACACCCACACCGCCGTGGCCGCGGCCGTCGCCGACGGCGGGGCCGATGCCGGCATGGGCATCTACTCGGCCGCCAAGACCTACGACCTGGACTTTGTCCCGCTCTGGGACGAAGAGTACGATTTCCTGGTCCGCAACTCCGCGCTTGAGACCCCGGAAGTGCAGCGTTTCCTCGCCGTCCTGAAGAGCGACGAGTTTGCAAAACGCCTCACCGAAATGGGCGGCTACACGCTGGAAGCTCCCGGCGAAGTCATACCGGTCTGAGGCCGCGCAGGAAACGGGTATTATGTCAAGGAATTGCTTACTTGACTGGAAATTTGTTTAATAATAGTATGAATACTGTACTTTGCTTCGATCTGCATGACCTAAGTGATCTCTCATATGGTCCTGCAGACGGGGTGGCGCGCGAAAGCGTGCTGCCTTCCGGATAGAAAAGAGGCACGTTTCGTATCTCGAAGCACTGCATAGGACCTATGCAGTGCTTTTATTGCATGAAAAGAGGTGTGGCTATGGTTCAGGCAGTTGTCAGGGGCAGGCGGGTCGTCTGCGCGTTCCTGGCAAGCGTGTTCCTTCTGGCCACGCTGACCCTTTTCATACCGGGAAGGGCATTGGACGCCACCCCGACGTTGAAAGTCTACGCGCAGTACTGGGCAGACCCGGACAGCGCGACTCTTCTGGGAGAGTACACCCGGGAACAAATGGATGCATGGTCCTACAGTGACATCGGTTACGAAGGGACCTACTGCAACGTGACGCGCGTGAACACGGTCATGCGGACCCATGCCCGAGGCGTCAAACTCGCCGAGTTTCTGAGTCAGAAAGTCGGGGTCGACCTGAACTCCGTCCGACAACTGGATTTCCACACCACCGATGTCGGCGCCGGAGAACGATTCGTCTCCAAGGGCCGGCAGGAACTGCTCGACGATGTCCGATGGTACTACCCGAACCTCTATAACAATTTCCATGCAGACGAGGAGAACAACTGTATCGTCGTCGACGATGTGGACAAGGTCTGGGAAGGCGCCGTGCAGGTCCCGACGATCATCGCGACGGTCCAGTATGCCACCAAGAACCCGATCGATGACCTCTCCGAGGAGATGACGACCGAAGACACCTTCCGGCTCTGTGCCGGGCAGGTCGACATGACAACAAAGTCTTCCTTCGAGTCTGCCCGTGCGGTCGATGAGATCTATGTCGTGTTTGCCGGCGCTCCTCCGGAAGAACCGACCGAACCGGACACGAAACCTACGCAGCCTGACGAGAAGCCGACCGGGAGCAGCGACACCACCCCTCCCACAGAAGCTCCCACCAATGCGCCCACGCAGCCGCAAAGGCCGACCGGTTCCAACATCATACCCGCATCGACGACCCGTCGAACCATCCCCGGGACGACCAGACGACAGACGCAACGGACCGTCACGACCACCCGCCGGAACACTGTGACGAGCCGAACCATTACGACGAGAGGCCCGTTGACCGTCCAGCCAACGACGGCAGTCGATCCTGAACAGATGGGTCAGCTCGTTGTCGAAGGATATGACAGCATGATCCAGTGGAAGCAGGAGTCCCCGGACGGCGTCACCGCTCTGCAGAAGCCGCTCGTGACGACAAACGGAGTGCGGAACGCTTTGCTGATGTTCGTGGCTTCGTTCGCCGCCGGCGCCGGCCTCATGTATACGTGGTTCAAGAAGGAGAGATAATATGAGTACTGCAGTAAAAGACATGCTCCGGGCAATCGCTTCCGGACTTCAGATACCGACCATCATCATTCTTTTGTTATTGATCGCCCTGACGGTCATCCTCCTCGGCACGCTCGTCGTGGAAGTCTTTACCGAGCGCAAACAGCTGACGGCCTCCATCCCGGAGCTCATCGACGCGATGCAGGGGAAAGACGCCAGTGAACTGGCGGAGGTCATCTCCTACTCGGGGCTCCTGCAGAGACAGAAAGCGGCACTGCTGGAAGTCGTGCAGCGGGAGAACCTGCCCATGGATACGCGGATCGCGCTGGCAAAGAAGCTGCTCCTGGACGAAGAAAAGCACTACCTCGGCCGGGTGCGCGTCACAGACCTCATCTCAAAGATCGCGCCCATGTTCGGCCTGATGGGGACCCTCATCCCGTTGGCGCCGGGTCTCATCGCGCTCGGACAGGGCGATACGAAGACGCTGTCAGACTCTCTGCTCATCGCCTTCGATACGACCGTTGCGGGTCTTGTTTCTGCCGCCGTCGCGCTGTTCATCTCTTCCATTCGGAAGTCCTGGTACGCCAACTACACCTCTTCTCTGGAAGCGGTCATGGACGCGGTCCTGGATTGCACAGAAGCTGCAGCGGAACGCATCAAAGTGAAAGTTTACCGGAAGGACGGTGACGAATGATGAGGAGCAGCAGACTTTCCAATACCTCCAGGACCTCTCCGTTCCTGGAGAGTGAGGGCAGCCCCATGGAGTCCATCGCCAACATCGTCGATGTCATGCTCGTGTTTGCCTGCGGTCTCCTGCTGGCCCTTGTCACCGTCTGGAACGTGGACATCGGCCTCGACCGGCCCGACAACATGTATGAAGTGAACGACGTCGTCGCGAGTGCTCCGGGCGTCAACAAAGACGGCCTCGTGGAAGCGGGGAAAGTCTATGTGGACCCTGAGACCGGCAACCTGTACTTTTTAGAGGATGGTGCGAATGCGCAGTAAGACTTTTTCGGCGCTGCTCCTGGTCCTGTGCCTTTTGCTGTCCGGCTGTGTCCGGTCGGTGGAAGTGCAGGGAGACGTCGATGTGCCGCCGTTTTCCATTGAGATCGACGGGACGGCTTACCGCGAAACGGACTTTGCGGACCTCACGGTCTACGAGTGCAAGGCCACTTCGACCAACACCTATGGCAGCGAGACGACATACCTGTATACCGGGTACCGTCTGTCCGATGTCCTCGGCAAGGCCGGCGCGTCCACCGAGCGCGGCGTGACCGCGGTCTGCACAGACGGTTATGAAGTGGACCTGGACGCCAAAACCGCCGCGGACGCCACGACGCTGGTCGCGTTCTGGCGGGACGGGGAACCCTCCGCGGAGGCCGGCACGGTCTTTGTGGTCCCCTGTAAGGACAAAGACTCTCCCGACTACGCCAAAGCCGTTTCCGGTCTTCTGACGAAGGCGGAGGGCATCGGCAGCCGGAAGGGCGCAGACCTGAGCGCAGGCACGATCACGGTCACAGACATGCTGGGACAGAGTGTCGCGGTGCCCGCTGACACGAAAAACACCACGGTCGCGGCCAACTACGGTGTCATCACGCCGTTCCTCGTGTCCCTGAAAGCCGGAGACCGGGCCGTTGCCGTCAACTTCAAGAACAAACAGTTCTATCGCATTTTGAAGGACCCCATTGTGAATGCGGGCAACATCGGCACGCGGGTGGCGCTGGACTCAGAGGCGCTCGCGGCCATCGATCCGGACGTGTTCATCTGCCGCACCACCGACGTGGG
>CAJGDU010000022.1 GCA_904502175.1 Clostridiaceae bacterium | reverse complement strand
GGCATTGCCGGCGGCAAAGGCGTCGGCCTGCTGTTCGCGAAGGGAGAAGTCATCAAAAAGGTCCCCGAGGCGGAACTCATCGACGCCCTCATGGAAGAGATCGAAAAACTGTAAGAGAGAGGAAACACCATTTTGCCGAAAGAGAAACGCGTTGCCGAAGTCTTTATGCTGCCGGATGACGGCCGGTTCCCGGACGCGCTGTTCGAGAGCGTCATCACCGACCTGTCCGTCAGCCGGACCGACCGGTCCATGCTGCTCCGACTGAAGTCGGAGGAAGCGCTGCCGGACATCACGGTCCGCGCCTTCGAAGACGTATTGCAGACGACTTTACAACTGAACGATGTCAAAGCCGTGTTCGAGTTCCCGGAAGAGGAGCCCGCGGAGGAAGAGGGACCATCGCCCGAAAAGGCGGTGGACCTTGCCATGCTCCCGGACTGTCTTCAGGAGCTGAAGCGCCGCTGTCCCGCGGCCAACGGGTTCCTCAATGACGCCACGCCGGTCCTCGAAGGGGACAAACTCATCCTGAACCTCACCCACGGCGGTGCCGACCTCCTGAAGGGCCTGTGTGCCGACGTCACGCTGGAGACCATCCTCTCCGAGGTCTTCGAGACCCGGCTGAAGGTGGAGTTCGCGGGCGTCATGAACCTCGACGCGGAAGACAACGCCTATCAGGATATGCAGAAGAACGCCGAAGCGGACGCCCGCACGGAAGCCCGCAAGGCGAAAGAAGAGGCCTTCGAAGAGCAGCCCCACAGGGTAGAGGAAGGCCTGCCGCTTTACCTTGAGACTGCAACGCCCATTTACGGCAAGGGCATCCGCTATCTGCCGAAGCCCATCAAGGACCTCAAGGCGGACGACGGCCAGGTCGTCATCTGGGGCGATGTGTTCGACGTGGACATCATCGACACCCGGGACGGCAAGAACAAGATCTTCAACTTTGCCCTCACCGACTACACCGACTCCTACCCCTGCAAGATCTTCGCGCGGGGCGAGGCCGGCAACGCCCTGGCCGACAAACTGAAGAACGGCATGACCGTCATGGCCCGGGGCAACGTCATTTTCGACACCTACAAACACGCCTATCTGCTCGACGTCAAAGCCATGGTCTCGGTGAAGAAGATCGAGCGCATGGACCGTGCCCCGCAGAAGCGGGTCGAGCTCCATCTGCACAGCAACATGTCCATGATGGACGCCATGACCGACGCCGGCACCCTGGTGAGCCGCGCCGCGAAGTGGGGCCATCCCGCCGTGGCCATCACGGACCACGGTGTCCTCCAGGGCTATCCCGCCGCCTTCAGCGCCTCGCAGAAGACCGGCATCAAGGTCATCTACGGCGTGGAGTCCTATGTCTATGACGACACCCGCCCCGGCGTCCCCACCGAGTGGCCGGACATCGTCCAGGCCATCCGCGACCGGAAACAGCGGACCTATCACCAGATCATCCTTGTAAAAAACAACGTGGGACTGAAGAACCTTTACGGCCTCGTCTCCCGTTCTCATACGGAACACTTTTACCGCAGACCCACCATCCTGAAGTCCGACCTCGCGGCGAACCGTGAGGGGCTCATCATCGGCACCGCCTGCCAGGCCGGCGAGCTCTACATGGCGCTGTTGAACAACGAGCCGGAGGAGCGGGTGCAGGAGATCGTCGATTTCTATGACTACATGGAGATCCAGCCGACCGGCAACAACGCCTTCCTGCTCCGTCCCTACTACGTCAAGGACAAGGACACCAAGGACCTCAAGATGATGCCGCCCCGGTTCCAGTCGGAGAAAGACCTCGAAGACATGAACCGGCGCATCCTGGAACTTGCGGACAAAGCCGGCAAACTCACGGTCGCCACCTGCGACGTGCACTTCATCGATCCGGAGTGCGCCCAGTACCGCGCCATCATCATGGCCGGACAGGGCTTCCAGGACGCCGACCAGCAGCCGCCTCTCTACCTGCGCACCACCGAGGAGATGCTCGAAGAGTTCTCCTATCTCGGCGACCGCGCGGAAGAGGTGGTCATCACCAACACCAATAAGATCGCGGACATGGTCGAGCGTCTCCGGCCCGTGCCGGACGGCAACTTCCCGCCCAGCATCGACGGGGCGGAGGAGGAGCTGCAGCAGCTCTGCTGGGACAAGGCGAAGGAACTCTTCGGCGACCCGGTCCCCGAGTACGTGGCAAAGCGTCTCGACAAGGAGCTCACCTCCATCATCTCGAACGGCTTCGCGGTCCTCTACATGATCGCCCAGAAACTGGTCAAGGACTCCGAGGACCACGGGTACCATGTCGGTTCCCGGGGCTCTGTCGGCTCGTCCTTCGTGGCCCACGCCTCCGGCATCTCGGAGGTCAATCCGCTGGCGCCCCATTACCGCTGCACGAACCCCGACTGCAAACACACGGAGTTCTTCCTGCACGGTGAGGTCGGCTCCGGCTACGACCTGCCCCCGAAGAACTGTCCGGAGTGCGGCACGCCCATGTGGCGGGACGGCCACGACATCCCCTTCGAGACGTTCCTCGGTTTCAAAGGCGACAAATCGCCCGATATCGACCTGAACTTCTCCGGAGAATACCAGGCCAGCGCCCACCGCTACACCATCGAGCTCTTCGGCGAGGACCACGTCTTCAAGGCCGGCACCGTCGCCACCGTCGCGGACAAGACCGCCTTCGGCTACGTCAAGAAATATCTCGAGGAGCGGGGCATCAACGCCAACGAGGCGGAGGTCAACCGCCTGGTCCGGGGCGTCGCGGGTGTCAAGCGGACCACCGGGCAGCATCCCGGCGGCATGGTCGTCGTTCCGAACGACTATGAGGTCACCGACTTCACCGCCGTCCAGTACCCCTCGGACGACGCGGGGAAGGGCATGAAGACCACCCACTTCGACTTCCACTTCCTGCACGACACCATCCTGAAACTCGACAACCTCGGACACGATGTGCCCACCATGTACAAGTACCTGGAGGACATGACCGGCATCCCGGTCATGGACGTGGACATCTGCGACCCGAAGATCTATGAGCTCTTCCTGAGTCCCGCCCCCCTCGGCGTGACGGAAGAGGACATCAGTTTCCCCATCGGCACCCTGTCCATCCCGGAAATGGGCACCGACTTCGTCAAGAGCATGCTGGTGGAGTGCAAACCGAAGAACTTCTCGGACCTTCTGCAGATCTCCGGCCTGTCCCACGGCACAGACGTCTGGCTCGGCAACGCGCAGGAGCTCATCCACAACGGCACCTGCACCATTTCCGAAGTCATCGGGACCCGCGACAACATCATGGTCGGCCTCATGCATTACGGCCTCGAGCCAGACATGGCTTTCAAGATCATGGAGATCGTCCGGAAGGGCAAGGCCTCGAAGCTGCTCACGGACGAGCACCTGGCCGCCATGCGCGAACACGACGTGCCGGAGTGGTACATCGACTCCTGCTACAAGATCAAGTACATGTTCCCGAAGGCCCATGCCGCCGCCTATGTCAGCGCGGCGCTGCGCCTCGCCTGGTACAAGATCTACAAGCCGCTGGAGTACTACGCGACCTTCCTGACGGTCCGGGGCGAAGACCTGGACGCCGTGGCCATCCTGTCCGGCAAGGGCTATGTCAAAGGCCGCATGAAAGAGATCGAGATCAAGGGTCGGGACGCCTCCGCCACGGAGAAGAGCGAATATACCGGCCTCCAGGTGGTCCTGGAGATGCTGGCCCGCGGCATCGAGTTCCTGCCCATCGACCTTTACAAATCCAGGTCCACTGTTTATGCTATTGAAGATGGAAAGATCCGACTGGCGTTCTCTTCCATCAAAGGACTCGGCGTTTCCGCCGCTCAGGCGCTGGAAAGCGCGAAAGATGACGGGCAGGGCCCGTACCTGTCCCAGGAAGACCTCGGCGCCCGCGCCGGCGTCTCCTCGGCGGTCATCACCGCGCTCCGGGAACTGGGTGCCCTCGACGGGCTTCCGGAGTCCAGCCAGATCAGCCTGTTCGGCATGTGATAGAGGAGGAAAGACATGAAAAAAGCGCTTAAGATCATCCTGCTGGTCCTGCTGTTCCTGGCAGTGGCCGCGGGTTCTGTGCTCGGCTACCGCTGGTTCAGCAGCCGCCGCACGGTTTCGGCTCCCGTTCTGACCGAGGGCCAGGTCACCATGACCACTTCTCCCGGTTCTGCGGTCACGGAGCCGGAAAAGGACGACCTCGCCAGCGACGCGGCCATTGAGCCGACCACCGAGTGGCCCTTCGCGGACCGCCGGTCCGAGTCGGAGTTCCAGGCCAAGGAGTCTGTGGGCTATACTGCCGCGAAGAAAGCGAAGGATGCTTCCACCGGCAAGACGGAAGCCGCTGCCAAAGACAAGGAAGCGACCACGAAGAAGTCCAAGGACAAAGAGGAAGAGACCACGAAGAAGTCTTCCGGCTCTTCCACCTCGGCCAAAGCGCTGCTCGAGAAGATTCGTGCGGACGCCTCCAGCACCAAGAGCGGTCATCCCGTGAAGGTGGACTCCAACGGCATCAGCATCGAGTATAAGAAGTTCGCGGTTGCGGACCTCGACGGCGACGGGAAGGACGAAGTCTTCCTGTACGCGGAGAGCAACAAGGGACAGGAGTTCTACGGAAACTCTTACATCGTCTACGATGACGGCCTGAAGAACGTCCGCACCACCATGGTCATCGACCCGTTCAAAGAGGTCAGCTTCTACAAGAGCGGCGCCTTTGAAATCACCACCGGCAAGTTCGGTTTCGTCAACGACGAGACCGCCGCGAAGTTCGGCGTCAAGAACAAGAACTCCATCCTCGGCTACGACACCACTGCCACCCCGTACCTGCGCTACACCACCAACGGCCCGTACATCGACAGCCCCAGCGAGGTCAGCGCATCAGACTACAAGGCCGCGGTCAGCAAGCTCAAGGCCGGCGGCAAAGTGGACGTGACCGTCTACGACTTTACAGAATCGAACGTGGCGAAGCTTTAAACTATGGATTTTTACGACTTCTATTCGGGACATTGCTATAACGCCTATGAGTTCTTCGGGGCCCACGTGACCGACGGGGGCACCTGGTTCCGCACCTACGCGCCCGCCGCCGACCGGGTCTCGGTCATCGGCGAGTTCAACGACTGGACGGAACTGCCCATGAACCGCGCTTACGACGGCAGTGTCTGGGAATGCTGCATCCCCGAGGCGCGGCCCGGGCAGATGTACAAGTTCCGCATCTACGACCAGACCGGCCGGTCCCTCGACCACTGCGACCCCTACGGGTTCGGCATGGAGCTCCGCCCGAAGAGCGCCTCCATCATCCGGGATCTCCACAGCTACGAGTTCTATGACTGGGAGTGGATGCGCGGCCGCACGGACCACAAAAACGAGCCCATGAACATCTATGAGGTCCATGCCGGGTCCTGGAAGAAGAACCCGGACGACCCGGAGAACGGCTGGTACAACTATGTGGAGCTGGGCAATCTGCTCATCCCTTACTGCAAGGAGCACGGCTACAACTACATCGAGTTCCTGCCCCTGGCGGAGCACCCCTCCGACAACTCCTGGGGGTACCAGAACACGGGCTTCTATGCGCCCACGTCCCGCTACGGCACCATGGATCAGCTCAAACAGCTCATCGAGAACTGCCACAAGAACGACATCGGGGTCCTGCTCGACTTCGTGCCGGTGCACTTCGCGGTGGACGACTACGCCCTCGAGAAGTATGACGGCACCGCCCTCTATGAGTATCCGCACCCGGACATCGGGTACAGCGAATGGGGGAGCCACAACTTCAACCACTCGAAGGGCGAAGTGCAGAGCTTCCTCATGAGCAACGCCAACTACTGGCTGAAGGAGTTCCACTTCGACGGTCTGCGCATCGACGCGCTGTCCAACCTCATCTACTGGCAGGGCAACAAGGACCGGGGCACCAACGTGAACGCCGTCCAGTTCATCCGCAACATGAACGGCGGGCTCAAGGCCATCCACCCCTCCTGCATCCTCGCGGCGGAGGACTCCACCCAGTTCCCGGGCGTCACGAAGCCCGTGGAAGAGGGCGGCCTCGGCTTCGACTACAAGTGGGACATGGGCTGGATGAACGACAGCCTCGACTACATGAAAAAGACGGCCGACCAGCGGACGGACAACTACCACAAGCTCACGTTCTCCATGATGTATTTCTATGATGAGAACTTTATCCTGCCGCTGTCTCACGACGAGGTGGTCCACGGCAAGGCCACCATCCTGCAGAAGATGTCCGGCCTCTACGAAGGCAAATTCCAGCAGGCCCGGACGTTCTATATGTATATGTATGCCCACCCGGGCAAGAAGCTCAATTTCATGGGCAACGAGTTTGCCCAGATCCGCGAGTGGGACGAGGATGAGGAGCAGGACTGGTTCATGCTGCGCTATCCGCTGCACGATTCTTTCCAGGTCTTCATGAAGGACCTGTCCCATCTGTACCTGGACCATCCGGCCTTCTGGGCCCTCGACTACAACAGCATGGGCTTTGACTGGGTGGACTGCCATCAGGAGGAAAAGCGCATTTACGCGTTCGTGCGCCACGGCGGGGAAGAGGACATCCTCTGTGTCTTCAACTTCTCGGAGCACGATCAGGAGTATGAGCTGCGTCTCGACTACAATGAACAGCTCACATTGCTCCTCGACAGCGACCGCGACATCTACAGCGGGACCACTCATTATGATGGAGAAACTACGGTCAAAAAGGAAAAAGGCGTGTTCCCGCTGCCCATGAAAGCCTATTCCGCCAAATTCTTCCTCATGAAATAACCGCGTCGTTACGCGAAAAACAAAGACTTCGGACCTGTTCCGGAGTCTTTTTCTGATGATTTTCGAAAAAAGTTGAAAAAAAGTATTGACACCGTGGCATCTGTGTGATAAAGTCTAAGCGTACTAAGCAACACAGTACACGCAACGCAAAACAGAGGTACAAACAGAACAATATGGAGGAACAGAACATGAAACGCACTATCACAGCACTTATCGGAATCGTACTCATGCTGGCCATGACCCTGGCCCTGGTCGGCTGCAACAAGAGCGCCAGAGAAGAAGCCGCAACCGTGACGGCCCCGTCCATCGTGACGAAGGCGAACGTGGAAGAGACCACCGCACAGCAGGCGGCGGACAAGGCCACGGAAAAAGCCGCCGACAACACGACCAAGAAGGCGGAGCAGAAAGCCACCAAGAAAGCGGAGCAGAAGGCCACCAAGAAGGCGACTCAGAAAGCTACCAAGAAGGCCACTCAGAAAGCCACGGAGAAAGCTACCAAAAAGGCGACCCAGAAAACGACGGAAGCGACCGGCAGCCCGGTCCAGCGCTTCCAGGGCAGATATGGCAACGGCCGCTGCACCATCGACGTCAAAGGCGTTGCCAACAACACTGTAGAGATCCACGTCTACTGGTCCAGCAGCGCATGGGAACACAGCGAGTGGACCATGAGCGGCAACTTCGATGAAGACAAAAACGGCTTCTATGTCTACTACAGCGACGGTGTCAGAAAAGACTACAAGTACAACGATGACGGCAAAGTCGAATCCACTGAGACCGTCTACCAGGGCGGAAAAGGCGCGTTCCGTTTCAACGGCAACAAGCTGACCTGGGACGACCATGCCGAGCACATCGCCGACGGAATCGTTTTCACGAAGTAAAGACGAAGGACAACAGGTTGACGCACACCCCATCGCATGATATCATCTGTGTGTATTAACAATCGTAGAACGCCACATCTGCATGAGGAGTGACACCATGTTTACTATCGACACCATGTCCCGCGTCCCGGTTTACGAACAGATCGTACAGCAGGCAGAAGTCCTGCTGCTGTCCGGCAAACTCAGAGCCGGGGACCCCATGCCCTCCGTTCGGAGCCTCGCTGCGGACCTGGGCGTGAACCCCAACACCATCCAGAAGGCCTACGGCGAACTGGACCACCTTGGCATGACGACCTCGGTTCCCGGCCGCGGAAGCTTCATTCGGGAAGACGCCATGGATCAGCTCATCGCCTTCCTGAACGAGAACCGCCTTCCGGAGTTCAAGAACATGCTGAGAGGCATGCTCATTGCCGGCGCCTCTGTTGACGAAGCGCTTGAATATGTTCGGGGCCTGCTCGTGGACATCCAAAAAGAAATGAACGAATGACCCTCATTCTCAAAAAACCGGACCTCTCTGGAGGTCCGGTTTCTCTTTCCTGAGAAAATATGTTAAAATAAAGTGTTTGAACACGCTCTGTGTTATGGAGAGAAGAGGGGGGAGCTTTCTTGAAAAAGCTCGAGAACAAATGGATGTTAGCCTGCCTGGCCTTTCTGCTGCCGGCGGTCACGCTGCTCATCGTCTTTGCGGTGAACGGCGTCACGCCGTTTGGCGGCCGGAGCCTTGCGGCCCAGGACGCGAACATCCAGTACATTGAGTTCTTCAACTACTACCGCAACATCTTCCGGGGAGAGGACACGCTGCTCTACAGCTTTACGAACTTCCTCGGCGGCAGCGGCGTAGCTCTGTTTGCCTATTATCTGGCCTCTCCCTTCAACCTGCTCATCCTGGCGGTCCCCGCCTCCATGAACCATGCGCTCTTCTCTCTGCTGGTCCTTTTGAAACTGTCCCTCGCCGGAGCCTTTATGAGCCTGTTCCTGAAGGAGCGGTTCCCGCAGATGAGACCCCTTTTTGTGGTGCTCCTCTCCGTCTGTTACGCCCTCATGCAGTACAACATCGCCCAGACCATGAACATCATCTGGCTGGACGGCGTGTACCTGCTGCCCCTCATGCTCCTCGGCGTCTACCGGCTGGTCCGGACCGGAAAGAGCTTCCTGTTCCTGTTTTCCACCGGCGCCGCCATCCTGTTCAACTGGTATGCCGGCTACTTCGACTGTATCGCCGCCATCCTGTTCTTCTTCTGGGAGCTGGGCGATGTGCCGGCGGGCACCCTGACCGCTCGTCAGAAGTGGGGCCGTTTCGGCTCCGCCCTCGGCCACGGCCTGGGCGCCGTGCTCCTGAGCGCGGTCCTCTTCCTGCCGTCCATCATCACGCTGCTCGGCGGAAAAGGGAAGACCGACATCAAGATGGAGTTCGGGTTCACCGGCAACCCGCTGACGTCTCTGGCCGGGTTCTCCCTCGGCACGGAGAGCTTCGACGGCGGTCTGGCCGTCTTCTGCGGCAGCCTGGTCACGCTGGGTCTGGTGCTCTATTTCAGCCACCGCCAGTTCTCTGTCCGTGAAAAAGTCCGTTCCGGCATCGTGCTCCTCGTCTTCTTCCTGCTGGCCTACTGGCAGCCCCTGGAGTACATCGCCAACGGGTTCCGGAACATCACGTCGTACTGGTACCGGTACGGCTATATCGTCATCGCGTTCCTTCTCTTCCTTGCGGCCAACTACTTTGCCCGGGTGGAGACGGAGACCCCGTCCCGCATCTGGAACGCGGCATTCGGCGCCGCCGGCCTCCTGCTCCTCGTGGAGTTCGTCTCGGAGTACGGCACGCTGAGCTACATCTTCGGCACGGCCATCTTCCTGATTTCCTTTGCCTGGGTCCTGACGAAACTCCTGCCCATGCAGGACGGGGAAGACCCGGTCTTTTCGAAGGCGTCTGCGGAGCGCTGGCTCTCTCTGGGCCTGACGGTCGCCGTCTGCCTGGAACTGGGCATCAGCGCCTCCCTCATTTACCGCAGCACCGGCTTCGCGAAGGTCGGACGCTACCAGGACTACCACGCGAACCGCACGGAAAAAGCGGCCTCGGTCAAGGCGGCCGACGACAGCTTCTACCGCATTGCCCAGACGGACTACCGGCACCGTACGTCGGAACGGCTGACCGCCTACTTCGACGACGCGTACTCCTACGCCTACCCGGGCATTGCCCATTATTCGTCCACCTATTCGAACCGGCAGGCGGAACTCATGTGCCACCTCGGCTACGCCTCTGACCCGACGGTCCCGGTCACCACCACCCGGCTTCTGGGGAGCGATTCGCTCCTCTCCGTCAAGTACGTGCTCGGCGAACCGGAGGTCCCCGGCCTCGTGGCCGCGGCGGACCTGGGCGAAGGCATCTGGCGCAACCCATACTGCATCGCCCCCGCGCTGCAGGTGAACGCCGGCAAACATGCGGACTACGCGCCATACGAAAACGATCCCTTCGCGTACCAGAACGCCCTTTTCTCAGAGCTGCTGGGCCGCAAGGTCACCCTCTATGAAAAAGTGGACTTCACGACGCGGCGCGACCGCGACCTGGACCGCTATCTCTATACCATCCCGCAGCAGCCGGAGAACACGCTCACGTACTTCTCCGTCCACACCCGGGGCTGGGCCCACGGCAAGCTCTACTGCGGAAAGAAGTTCCTCACCGAGTACGCCTACTGGCTGACGCCGCAGGCCGTCCTGCTCCCGCAGGAGCAGACCGCGGCAGGGGAGACGACGGTCAAGTACAAGTACATCTCCGGCGAGAACAAGATCGAGGAGGCGTACTGCTACAGTCTGGACCTCGGCACGCTGGCGGAAGTGGCCGCGGAGCTCAACGCGAAGACCCCCGAAGAGTCCCACTTCAGCCCGGGCTACGTGAGTGTCGCGACAGAGGCGAAGTCGGACCGCGAGACGCTCTACCTCTCCGTCCCCGTCGACCGGGGCTGGACCGTGGAGGTCAATGGTCAGGTCCTCGACACGAAGACGCTCGAGGAGAACGCCTTTGCCGACTGCCTGTACCGCATCCCGCTGCAGAAGGGCCTCAACAAGGTCAGCCTCAGGTACAAGGTCCCGGGCCTTCAGGCCGGCGCCATCCTCTCCGCCGTCACGCTGGTCCTCAGCCTCGCGCTGGCCATCGTGTTCCGGAAGAAACAATAAACGCGAAACCTCTCAACGTCTGTTGAGAGGTTTTTCTCTATATAATCTTGAATGAATAGCATAAAAAGTGTATAATCGTCCCAATTCTACTCGGTGCGTAGCACCACTCGGAGGTTAATATGCTTGGCAGGTATGTCAGGGTCAAGGTGACATCTCCGATTTATTCCGAAAACCCGCAACAGGGGTTCACATACGGGCTGAACTATGGGGAAATCAATTTTGTCACCGCCCGAAAAAGAGAAACATTGAAGGCGTTCGTCATGGGGATCGACCATCCGGTCTCCACCTTCGATGGCCGCATCATCGCGTCCGTCGAAAAGGACGGAGAGCGCTACTACGTCGTTGCTCCGAAGAGCAAACGGTACATCAACCACGATGTCAAAAAGGCCATGGAGTTCTTCCGGCCGGACAGCATCCGCTGCTACTATGAGACGTCCTGCGGCGCCATCGTGTGCCGGAAGGTGAAAGGGGAGCCCCGCTTCCTCGTCATCAAGAACAACCGCAGCGCCCACTGGAGCTTCCCGAAGGGCCATGTCGAGCCCGGGGAGACCTTTGAGGAGACCGCCATGCGCGAAGTCCTCGAGGAGACAGGGCTCCACATCAAGATCCTTCCCGGCTTCCGGGAGGAGTCCAATTACATGATCCAGAACCGCATCGACAAAAAGGTCATCATCTTCGCGGCCACCACGACGGATACGCGGACCATCATCCAGGAGTCCGAGATCGAAGATTACTCCTGGCTGCCTTTCGACGGTGCCGATAAACTGCTGAAGTTTGACAACGACTGCCGCATTCTGGAGGACTGTCGCCAGTTCTTCGAAGCGCAGGGTGTCCTGGAATAAAGAAGAAGGAGGAGAATAGAATGGCAGACAAAGGAAAGTACTACATTACGACCGCCATTGCCTACACGTCACGCAAGCCCCATATCGGGAACTCGTATGAGATCGTCATGACGGACGCTCTCGCGAGGTACAAACGAATGCAGGGCTACGATGTCTTCTTCCTCACCGGGACCGATGAACACGGCCAGAAGATCGAAGGCTATGCCGATGTGGCCGGCGTCACCCCGAAACAGTATGTCGACAAAGTGGCCGGGGAGATCCGCGACATCTGCGATCTGCTCAACACCACTTACGATAAGTTCATCCGGACGACCGACGACTACCACGAAAAAGTCGTCCAGAAGATCTTCAAGAAGCTCTACGACCAGGGCGACATCTACAAAGGCGCCTATGAAGGCCTGTACTGTACCCCCTGTGAGTCCTTCTGGACCGAGTCCCAGCTGGAGGACGGCAAGTGCCCCACCTGCGGCGCCGAAGTGAAGCCCGCCAAGGAAGAGGCCTATTTCCTGAAGCTCTCCAAGTATCAGAAACAGCTGGAAGACTTCATTGAAGAGAACGCCGACTTCATCTATCCGGAAGCCCGGAAGAAGGAGATGCTCAACAACTTCATCAAGCCCGGTCTGCAGGACCTCTGCGTCTCCCGGACCAGTTTTAAGTGGGGCATTCCCGTCACCTTCGACGAGGGCCATGTCATCTATGTCTGGATCGACGCCCTCTCGAACTATATCACCGGCATCGGGTACGACCCGGACGGCTCCTCGGAGCAGTACAAGAAGTACTGGCCGGCCGACGTGCACATCATCGGCAAGGACATCGTCCGCTTCCACACCATCTACTGGCCCATCATGCTCATGGCGCTGGGCGAGCCCCTTCCGAAACAGGTC
>CAJGDU010000021.1 GCA_904502175.1 Clostridiaceae bacterium | reverse complement strand
GGGAACAGCTCGCCGACGTGCTGAAGACCCTCACGCCCAGAGAAGAGCGCGTGCTCTCCCTGCGGTTCGGTCTCGAGGACGGACACCCCCGGACCCTCGAGGAGGTCGGCAAGGAGTTCAACGTCACCCGTGAGCGCATCCGCCAGATCGAGGCGAAGGCGCTGCGCAAGCTCCGCCATCCCAGCCGCTCCAAGAAGCTCAAGGATTTCCTGGACTAAAAGAACAGAAAAGACTCCCGCTTTCGCGGGAGTTTTTTTTAGCGGGCAAACGCTGGAAGGGCAAACCTTTTCCCGAGGGAGAATTGAGGGCTGGCAAGAAATACCTCTTATGGTTAATACCTTTTGCGCACGCACCGACCTTCGACCGAGGGGAAAGCGTTTGACCGGACAGTGAATCGCCAAAATACGATACACCCGGAGCCGTGTATAAAATACTTTTCAAAGTACTTGACAAATTTGAATTTTATCTCTTGACGCCCTTGACTCTTATATATAAAATATAAGTCCGCATTATAACGAGAAGTGCGCATTTTAAGAAATACGGAACGGAGTGAACACGGCTTATGGTAAATGTCAAACAGACCAAGCTCGGCACGACCACCCGTATGAATTTCGCGGAGATCAATGAGGTCATGCAGATGCCCAACCTCATCGAGATCCAGAAGAATTCCTACAAGTGGTTCCTGGATGTCGGTCTGAAGGAAGTCTTCAGAGACATCGGTGAGATCACCGATTACACCGGCAACCTCGTGCTGGAGTTCGTCGACTATTCGATGGACGAAAAACCGAAGTACACGGTCAAGGAGTGCAAGGAGAGAGATGCCACCTATTCTTCCAGCATCCATCTCACCGCGCGTCTTGCCAACAAAGAGACCGGCCTCATCAAGGAGAGCGTGGTCAAGATGGGCGAATTCCCCATCATGACCGAGAGCGGCACCTTCATCATCAACGGTGCGGAGCGCGCCATCGTCTCCCAGCTGGTCCGTTCCCCCGGCGTCTACTATGGAATGACCCATGACAAGACCGGTAAGGAACTCTACACGACCACCGTCATCCCGAACCGGGGCGCCTGGCTGGAGTACGAGACGGACCAGAACGATGTGTTCTTCGTCCGCATCGACAAAAACCGGAAGATCCCCATCACCACCTTTATCCGTGCCCTGGGCCTGTCCAGCAACGAAGAGATCCTCGAATTCTTCGGTCCGGACGAGCGCATCCTGGCCACCCTGGAAAAGGACACCACCAAAAACCGTGAAGAAGCACTCCTGGAAGTCTACAAGAGACTGCGCCCGGGCGAGCCGCCCACCGTCGAGACCGCAGAGCAGCACCTTGACAATCTGTTCTTCGACGCCCGCCGGTACGACCTGTCCCGCGTCGGTCGCTATAAATACAACAAGAAGCTCGGTATCTCCCAGCGTCTGACGGGCGAGAAGCTTGCCCGTGAAGTCATCAACACGGAGACCGGTGAACTCCTCGCCGACGCCGGCGACGTCGTCACCGCAGACAAGGCCTATGAGATCGAACAGGCCGGTATCACCGAAGCTTATGTCCTCACCGAAGAGGGGAAAGAGGTCAAGATCGTCTCCAACGGCATGGTCGACGCCCTCCCGTTCCTCGGTGCCTGGGACCTGACCGAAGCCGAACTGGAAGAAGTCGGCATCAACGAGAAGGTCCGCTTCTCCGTCCTCACCGACATCCTCGAAGAGGCCGAAGAGGACTGGGACAAGGACGACCTGCTCCTCACGCTGAAAGAGCATGCCGATGACCTGATCCCGAAACACATCATCATCGACGACATCTATGCCTCGGTCAACTATCTTGACTGCCTCGGCAACAACGTCGGTACACTGGACGACATCGACCACCTGGGCAACCGCCGCATCCGTTCCGTCGGCGAACTGCTCCAGAACCAGTTCCGCATCGGCTTCTCCCGTATGGAACGTGTGGTCCGGGAACGTATGTCCCTGTCCGCCCAGGATCCGGAAAAAGCCACTCCGGAAGCACTCATCAATATCCGTCCCGTGGTCGCCGCCATCAAAGAGTTCTTCGGCTCCTCGCCGCTGTCTCAGTTCATGGACCAGACCAACCCCCTCGCGGAACTGACCCACAAGCGTCGTCTTTCCGCCCTCGGCCCCGGCGGTCTTTCCAGAGACCGTGCCGGTTTCGAAGTCCGGGACGTCCACTACACCCATTACGGCCGCATGTGCCCCATCGAGACCCCCGAAGGTCCGAACATCGGCCTCATCTCTTACCTCGCCACCTTTGCCCGCATCAACAAGTACGGCTTCATTGAGGCGCCGTTCCGCAAGATCGACAAAGAGACCGGCAAGGTCCTCGACGATGTCGTCTACATGACCGCCGACGTGGAAGACAACTTCCGTGTCGCCCAGGCCAACGAGCCGCTGGACAAGGACGGCCATTTCGTCAACAACCGTGTCACCATCCGCTACCGCGACGAGTTCGCCGAAGTGGACAGAAGCGTCCCCGACTTCATGGACGTTTCCCCGAAGATGCTGGTCTCCGTGGCCACGGCCATGATCCCCTTCCTCGAGAACGATGACGCGAACCGTGCCCTCATGGGCTCCAACATGCAGCGTCAGGCTGTCCCGCTCATGGTCACCGACGCTCCCATCGTCGGCACCGGCATGGAATACAAGGCCGCCGTGGACTCCGGTTCCGTGGTCCTCGCCAGAGCCGCCGGTAAAGTCAAGCATGTAGACGCCGACCACATCGAGATCGAGACCGCGGACGGCATCGACAACTACGACCTCATCAAGTTCATGGGTTCCAACCAGGGCACCTGCATCAACCAGCGGCCCATCGTGGACCTGGGACAGGAAGTCGTCGAAGGCCAGGTCATCGCGGACGGTCCCGCCACCAGCAACGGTGAGATCTCCCTCGGCAAGAACGCCCTCATCGGCTTCATGACCTGGGAAGGCTACAACTACGAAGACGCCGTCCTCCTGAACGAAAAGCTCATCCGGGACGACATCTATACCTCCGTCCACATCGTCGAGTTCGAACTCGAGGCCAGAGACACCAAGCTCGGGCCGGAAGAGATCACCCGCGACATCCCGAACGTCGGTGAAGACGCGCTGGCCAACCTCGACGAAGAGGGCATCATCCACGTCGGCGCCGAAGTCAAATCCGGCGACATCCTCGTCGGCAAGGTCACCCCGAAGGGCGAGACCGAGCGCACCGCGGAAGAGCGCCTGCTGCAGGCCATCTTCGGCGAGAAGGCGAGAGAGGTGCGCGATACATCCCTCCGCGTGCCCCACGGCGAATACGGTATCGTCGTGAACGTCGAAGTGTTCACGAGAGCCAACTCCGATGAACTGAGCCCCGGCGTCAACAAGGTCGTCCGGGTGTACATCGCCCAGAAGAGAAAGATCCAGGTCGGCGACAAGATGGCCGGCCGTCACGGCAACAAGGGTGTCGTCTCCCGGGTCCTGCCCCAGGAAGACATGCCGTTCCTGCCGGACGGTACGCCGCTCGACATCGTCCTGAACCCGCTGGGCGTCCCCTCCCGAATGAACATCGGGCAGGTGCTCGAAGTCAACATCGGCATGGCCGCCCGCTCGAAGGGCTGGAAGATCATGACTCCGGTCTTCGACGGCGCCCACGAAGAGGACATCCAGTACTTCCTCGTCGAGTCCAAACTCCTTGCGGAGGGCAGCGACGCGACAAAGAAACTCATCCTCGACTACGAAGATAAACACGAAGCAGAAGGCTTCCTTCTGACCGACCTGATGGATCTGCTCCGCTCCAAGACGAAGGACGAGGCAGAGCTGGCCCTCATCGAAGCGGCCTGGGAGGGAAGAGACGGCAAGACCGAGCTCATGGACGGCCGGACCGGCCTGCCGCTGGGCGACCGCGTCACCGTCGGTGTCATGTACTACCTGAAACTCCACCATCTCGTCGACGACAAGATCCACGCCCGTTCCACCGGTCCGTACTCCCTCGTCACGCAGCAGCCCCTCGGCGGTAAAGCCCAGTTCGGCGGCCAGCGTTTCGGTGAAATGGAAGTCTGGGCCCTCGAGGCGTACGGCGCGGCCTACACCCTTCAGGAGATCCTGACCGTCAAGTCCGACGACATCGTCGGCCGTGTCAAGACCTATGAAGCCATCGTCAAGGGCCAGAGCGTGCCGAAGTCCGGCGTGCCCGAGTCCTTCAAGGTCCTCATCAAGGAACTGCAGGCCCTCGGCCTCGACGTCCGGGTGCTGGACAAAGACGATAACGAGATCGACCTCAGACAGAACTTCGATGGCGATGACATCGGATTCCGTCTTGCTGAAAACGAAGATATGAAACAGGTCAACGACGCGGACGGCGCCCTGGGTTACACCACCCTGGACGAACAGGGCGAGCCCCTGGCCGACGAGACGTTTGACGAGTTCACCGACGATGAGGAGCCGACAGCGGAAGATCTGGACGCCCTCAGCTTTGACGAATAATCTAAGGAAAGAGGTCGCCTAATGACAGATTATCAGACCAAGACAATGAATGAAGACCTGGTGTTCGATTCCATCAAGATCGGCCTGTCTTCTCCGGATACCATCCGGAAATGGTCCAATGGAGAAGTCACCAAACCGGAGACGATCAACTATCGGACTCTGAAGCCTGAGCGCGACGGTCTTTTCTGCGAAAAGATCTTCGGGCCCACCAAGGACTGGGAATGCTCCTGCGGCAAATATAAAAGGATACGTTATAAAGGGAAGATCTGCGAGCGCTGCGGTGTCGAAGTCACCAAGGCGAAAGTCAGAAGAGAGCGCATGGGCCACATCGAGCTGGCCGCGCCCGTCTCTCACATCTGGTACTTCAAGGGCATCCCGTCCCGCATCGGCCTGATGCTGGACATCTCGCCCCGGTCGCTGGAGAAGGTCCTGTACTTCGCCCTTTACATCGTGACCGACCCGGGTTCCACCCCGCTGGAAAAATATCAGCTCCTCACGGAGAAGAACTATCAGGAAATGCGCGAGATGTACGAAGATGACTTCGACGCCGGCATGGGCGCGGAAGCCGTCAAGAAGCTCCTGCAGGAGATCGACGTCGTCGCCCTTTCCGAAGAACTGACGGAAGAGCTCGTCAAGGCCACCGGCCAGAGACGGACCCGTCTTCTGAAGAGACTGGAAGTCGTCAACGCCTTCCGCAATTCCGGCAACAAGCCGGAGTGGATGATCCTGGACTGCATCCCGGTCATCCCGCCCGACCTGCGCCCCATGGTCCAGCTGGACGGCGGCCGTTTCGCCACCTCCGACCTGAACGACCTGTACCGCAGAGTCATCAACCGGAACAACCGTCTCAAACGTCTTCTGGACCTCCACGCGCCGGACATCATCATCCGGAACGAAAAGCGGATGCTCCAGGAAGCGGTCGACGCCCTCATCGACAACGGCCGCCGCGGACGTCCGGTCACCGGTCCCAACAACCGTCCCCTCAAGTCCCTCTCCGATATGCTGAAGGGTAAGCAGGGCCGGTTCCGCCAGAACCTTCTCGGCAAACGTGTCGACTACTCCGGCCGTTCCGTTATCGTCGTCGGCCCCGAGCTGAAGATGTATCAGTGCGGTCTCCCGAAGGAGATGGCCCTTGAGCTCTTCAAGCCCTTCGTCATGAAGCGGCTGGTCGAGACCAACGTCGCCGGCAACATCAAGTCTGCCCGGAAGATGGTCGAGCGCTCCAAAGACGAAGTCTGGGATGCTCTCGAAGTCGTCATCAAAGACCATCCGGTCATGCTGAACCGCGCGCCCACGCTGCACCGCCTCGGCATCCAGGCCTTCGAGCCTGTCCTCGTCGACGGCCGTGCCATCAAGCTCCATCCGCTGGCCTGTACCGCGTTCAACGCGGACTTCGACGGCGACCAGATGGCGGTCCATGTACCGCTGTCCGCCGAGGCCCAGGCGGAAGCCCGCTTCCTCATGCTGGCCGCGAACAACCTTCTGAAACCCTCCGACGGACGTCCCGTCACGGTCCCCACCCAGGACATGGTCCTCGGTTCCTACTATCTGACCCTCGACAAGGACGGCGAACCGGGTGAGGGGAGAGTCTTCCGCGATGTCAACGAAGCCGTCATGGCCTTCGAAGAAAAGACCATCACGATGCACTCCAAGATCAAGATCCGCATGACCCGCGAGATCGACGGGGAAATGAAGTCCGGCATCATCGAGACCTCTCTCGGTAAAGTCATCTTCAACAACCCCATCCCGCAGGACCTCGGTTTCATCGACCGCAGCATCCCCGGCAACGAGTTCCGTCTCGAAGTCGAGGAACTGGTCAACAAGAAAGTCCTCGGAAAGGTCATCGACCGCTGCCTGCGCATCCACGGCACGCACACCACGTCCGTCATGCTGGATGAGATCAAGGCACAGGGTTACAAGTACTCCACGCTGAGCGGCATCACCGTCGCGGTCACCGACGCCGTCATCCCCGAGAGCAAATGGGACTATGTCGGCGCGGCTTCCGACAAAGTGGACCAGATCGAGTCCTACTACCAGATGGGTATGCTGTCCGCCAAGGAGCGGTCCCGTCTCATCCTCAACGAGTGGGACAACTGCACGAAGCAGGTTTCCGACGGTCTGAAGGACAACCTCGGCCGTTACAACCCCATCTTCATGATGATCGACTCCGGCGCCCGTGGTTCCGACTCCCAGCTGCGTCAGCTGGCCGGTATGCGCGGACTCATCGCCAACACTTCCGGTAAGACCATCGAGATCCCCATCCGTGCGAACTACCGTGAAGGTCTGAACATCATCGAATACTTCATCTCCTCCCGTGGTGCCCGTAAGGGTCTTGCCGATACCGCGCTGCGGACCGCCGACTCCGGTTACCTGACCAGACGTCTCGTCGACGTCTCGCAGGAAGTCATCGTGTCGGAAGAGGACTGCAACTGCAAACACGGCATCCCCGTCTACGACATCACCGACGGGAACGAGGTCATCGAGAAACTGTCCGAGCGTCTGGTCGGCCGCTATCTGGTGGAAGACCTGGTCGACGCGAAGACCGGCGAAGTCATCATGGACTGCGACCACATGCTGTCCGAAGATGACGCCGAGCTCGTTGACAAGTACGTCAAAGAAGCGCATGCGGCGGACATCGCTGCCGGCAAGGCCGAAGAGGACTCCCGCGCAGAAGTCTATATCCGCTCGCTCCTGACCTGCCGCGCCCGTCACGGCGTCTGCATCAAGTGCTACGGCAAGAACCTCGCCACCGGCGGGACCGTCACCGTGGGTGAAGCGGTCGGCATCATCGCCGCCCAGTCCATCGGTGAGCCCGGTACCCAGCTGACCATGCGTACCTTCCACACCGGCGGTGTCGCCTCCGGTTCCGATATCACGCAGGGTCTTCCCAGAGTCGAGGAACTGTTCGAAGGCCGCAAGCCGAAGACGCTGGCCATCCTGTCCGAGTTCGACGGCACTGTCTCCATCGACGACGACAAGAAGGGCAAGCACGTCATCGTGACCAACACGGAAGAGGGGAAGGAGAAGTCCTACCTCATCCCGTACGGTCTGCGCCTGCGCCAGAAGATCGTGGGCGGGGCCACCGTCCGCAAGGGCGAAGCCCTGACGGAAGGTTCCGTCAACCCCCACGACCTCCTCGAGATCATGGGCGTCGACGCGGTCCACGACTACCTCATCCGCGAAGTCCAGCGCGTCTACCGGATGCAGGGTGTTGACATCAACGACAAGCACATCGAAGTCATCGTCCGTCAGATGATGAAGAAGGTCACCGTCACCGACGCCGGTGAGACCGACCTCATCGCGGGCTCTGTCATCGAGAAGTCCGATTTCTACGCCGTCAACGAGAAACTGGAGAAGGAAGCGGCCGAAGCCGGCAGAGAACCGGCCCTCGCCAAAGCCGACCCCATGCTCCTCGGTATCACCAAGGCGTCCCTCGCCACCGACTCCTTCCTGTCCGCGGCCTCCTTCCAGGAGACGACCCGTGTCCTGACCGACGCCGCCATCAAGGGCAAGACCGATCCGCTGATGGGTCTGAAGGAGAACGTCATCATCGGCAAGCTGCTCCCGAGCGGCACCGGTATGAAGTGCTACGCCGACGTGGAAGTCCAGCAGAAGCATGACGTGTTCAACGCCATCGATCCCGAACTGTTCATGGAGGACATCGAGGATTACGAGGAACTCACGGAAGGGGAGTAAATCGCCCCAAAACCGTGTGTTGACAAAGGCTTATAATTCGGATACAATACCGAATTGTCGTGGTGTTTCCAGCACCATCTGAAGCAACTATACAGGAGGTCTTTCGGGAGTCATCCCGAGAGCTCTCCTTATAGCAATATATTTATTCTTTACATTATTTGCATGGAGGTGAAACAGATTGCCAACCTTTAACCAGCTTGTGCGCCAGGGTCGCAAGACCTCGGAGAAGAAAGCAAAGGCTCCGGCTCTTCTGAAAGGACTCAACTCGAAGAAGAATGTCATGACTGACGTCCAGTCTCCGCAGAAACGCGGTGTCTGCACTGCCGTCAAGACCGCCACACCGAAAAAGCCGAACTCCGCGCTTCGTAAGATCGCCAGAGTCCGTCTGACCAACGGGATCGAGGTTTCCGCCTATATTCCGGGTGTCGGCCACAATCTTCAGGAACACAGTGTCGTTCTGATCAGAGGCGGACGTGTTAAGGACCTTCCCGGTGTGCGTTACCATATCATCCGTGGTACGCTCGACACGCAGGGTGTTACGGACCGTATGCAGTCCCGTTCGAAATACGGCGCGAAGAGACCGAAGAAAAAGTAAGAGAACAATCTTCTTGCAAGGCCACGCAGCCTGAAACTGCGTGACAATGTGAAGAGTATATATATTGTTATATATTGCCTCTCACATTGGCGCCACGGGAAAGTTGTCACTCGAGTACCTATGATATCATTACTATGAAGGAGGGAAGCGAAGTGCCAAGAAGAGGCCAAATCGCAAAACGAGATGTTTTGCCCGATCCGCTTTACAACTCTAAGCTCGTAACACGGCTCATCAACAGTGTTATGCTCGATGGTAAGAAAGGTGTCGCTCAGAAGATCGTCTACGGCGCTTTTGACATCATCAGAGAAAAGACCGGTGAGGACCCGCTCGAAATGTTCGAGAAGGCCATGGAAAACGTCATGCCTGTCCTCGAGGTCAAGGCCCGCCGTGTCGGCGGTGCCACCTATCAGGTCCCGATGGAAGTCCGTCCGGACCGCAGACAGACCCTGGGTCTGCGCTGGATCACTCTGTATGCCCGTCAGCGTGGTGAAAGAACCATGAAGGAGAGACTGGCAAACGAGATCATGGATGCCGTCAACGAAACCGGCGCTGCATTCAAAAAGCGCGAAGATACCCACAGAATGGCAGAAGCCAACAAGGCGTTTGCGCATTTCCGTTGGTAATCAGGGGAGGAATCTATGCCTAGACAGGTATCTTTGGAGAAAACCAGAAACATCGGTATCATGGCCCACATCGACGCCGGTAAAACGACGACGACCGAGCGCATCCTGTACTACACCGGTATCAACCATAAGATCGGTGAAGTCCACGACGGCGCCGCCACCATGGACTGGATGGTCCAGGAGCAGGAACGTGGTATCACCATCACTTCCGCTGCGACCACCTGTTTCTGGAAAGACCATAGAATCAACATCATCGACACTCCCGGCCACGTGGACTTCACCGCCGAAGTCGAACGCTCTCTGCGCGTTCTCGACGGCTCCGTGACGGTCCTTTCCGCCAAGGGTGGTGTCGAACCGCAGTCTGAGACCGTCTGGCGTCAGGCTGACAAATACAAAGTCCCGCGCATGATCTACGTCAACAAGATGGACATCATGGGCGCCGACTACTTCAACGTCATCGAGATGGTCAAAGACCGTCTGAAAGCCAACCCCCTTCCGGTGCAGATCCCCATCGGCGCGGAAGCGGAGTTCAAAGGCATCATCGACCTCATCACCATGAGAGCCGAAGTCTACTATGACGACATGGGCCAGGATGTCCGCGACGAAGAGATCCCCGCAGACATGATGGACCAGGCTCAGCAGTATCACGATGAGCTCATCGAGGCCGTGGCTTCCTACGACGACGAACTGATGGAGAAGTACTTCAATGGGGAAGAGCTCTCCGTCGAAGAGATCAAAGCCGTTATCCGGAAAGGCACGCTGGCCAATGAGATGGTCCCGGTGGTCTGCGGTACTTCCTACCGCAACAAGGGCGTTCAGCCCCTGCTCGACGCCATCGTCGACTACATGCCTGCTGCCACTGACATCCCTGCCATCATCGGCACCGATCCGGAGACCGGGGAAGAGCTGGAGCGCCATCCCACCGATGACGATCCGTTCTCCGCGCTGGCCTTCAAGATCGCGACCGACCCGTATGTTGGTAAACTCTGCTTCTTCCGTGTGTACTCCGGTACCGCCGACGCCGGCGAGACCGTCTACAACTCGGTGAAGGGCAAGAACGAGCGTCTTGGCCGTATCATGCAGATGCACGCCAACCACAGACAGGATATCGATACGGTTTACGCCGGCGACATTGCCGCCTGTGTCGGTGTCAAGAACACCACCACCGGCGATACGCTGTGCGATCCCAAACACCCGGTCATTCTCGAGTCCCTCGACTTCCCGGAGCCTGTTATCCGGGTCGCCGTCGAACCGAAGACCAAAGCCGGTCAGGAAAAGATGGGCATCGCCCTCGCCAAACTGGCCGAAGAAGACCCGACATTCCGCACCTACACAGACGAGGAGACCGGCCAGACCATCATCGCCGGTATGGGTGAGCTCCATCTGGAGATCATCGTCGACCGTCTGCTCCGTGAGTTCAAGGTCGAAGCCAACGTAGGCCAGCCTCAGGTCGCCTACCGCGAGACCATCAGCGCTCCGGCGGATGTCGCATGCAAGTTCAAGCGTCAGACCGGTGGTTCCGGTCAGTACGCCGAAGTCAAAATCAAGATCGAGCCCAACCCCGAGAAGGGTTACGAGTTCGTCAACGCCGTTGTCGGCGGTGCCATTCCGAAGGAATTCATCGCCCCCACCGAACAGGGTATCAAGAGCGCCATGCAGAACGGTGTCCTGGCCGGCTATAACGTCGAAGACGTCAAAGTCACTCTTTACGACGGGTCCTATCATGAAGTCGACTCCTCGGAAATGGCCTTCAAGATCTGCGGATCCATGGCCTTCAAGGATGCCATGAGAAAGGCTTCGCCCATCCTCATGGAGCCCATGATGAAAGTCGACGTCACCACGCCGGACGACTATGTCGGCGATGTCATCGGCGACATCAACGCCCGCCGCGGTCTCGTCAAGGGCATGGAGCCGGTCAACGGTGCCACCCAGGTCAGCTCGTTCATCCCGCTTGCTTCCATGTTCGGTTACTCCACCGACCTTCGTTCCAAGACCCAGGGCCGCGCGAACTATGTCATGCAGCCGTCCCACTATGTCGAGGTACCGAAGTCCATCGCGGAGGGAATCGTCAGCGACCGAAACAAGAAGGATTGACGCGAAAAACCGTACTTGCATTGCATCGGTCTATCTGATACAATCTAATAAATTTTGAAATTTAAAAGTTCACCAGTATGAAGGAGGAACATCCCAATGGCAAAGGAACATTTTAACCGGAACAAACCGCACGTAAATATTGGTACCATCGGTCACGTCGACCATGGTAAGACCACTCTTACTGCAGCCATCACCAAGACTCTGGCCATGAAGGGCCTCGCTAAGTTCGAGGACTACGGCGAGATCGATAAGGCTCCCGAAGAGAGAGAGCGTGGTATCACCATCAACACCGCTCACGTCGAGTATGAGACCGAAGACAGAACCGGTCTGAACGGCGAAGAGATCAAAGGCCGTCACTATGCTCACGTTGACTGCCCCGGCCACGCCGACTACATCAAAAACATGATCACCGGCGCTGCCCAGATGGACGGTTCCGTGCTCGTTATCGCTGCTACTGACGGCCCCATGGCTCAGACCAAGGAGCATCTTCTCCTTGCCCGTCAGGTCGGCGTTCCCTACATCATCGTTTTCCTGAACAAAGTTGACCAGGTCGACGATCCCGAGCTCCTTGAGCTCGTCGAAATGGAAGTCCGTGAGACTCTCGATGAGTACGAATTCCCCGGCGACGAGATCCCGGTCATCGCGGGTTCCGCTCTCCAGGCTCTTGAGTACACCGGCTCCGATGTCGATGCCGACGTCCTGAAGCCCATCTGGGAGCTCCTCGACGCGATCGACACTTACATCCCGACTCCGGACCGTAAGTCTGACCTGCCCTTCCTGATGCCTGTCGAAGACGTCTTCACCATCTCCGGCCGTGGTACTGTTGCCACCGGTAGAGTGGAAAGAGGACAGCTCCGCTCCGGCGAAGAAGTCGAAATCGTTGGTCTGAAAGACGAGAAGGCCAAGACCGTCTGCACCGGTATCGAAATGTTCCGGAAGACTCTTGACTATGCTGAGGCCGGCGACAACATCGGTGCTCTGCTTCGTGGCGTTGCCCGTGACGAGATCGAAAGAGGCCAGGTCCTCTGCAAACCCGGCACCATCAACCCCCACACCAAGTTCCGTGGCCAGGTCTACGTCCTGACCAAGGATGAAGGCGGCCGTCATACTCCGTTCTTCAACAACTACAGACCGCAGTTCTATTTCAGAACCACCGACGTTACCGGT
>CAJGDU010000020.1 GCA_904502175.1 Clostridiaceae bacterium | reverse complement strand
GACGCCGGAACTCGGCCCCGGCGAGAGCGTGGACCTCGAACTGAGTTTCGACCTGCGGGATGAGAGCTCCTATGACGAGTCCCTCCTGGTCTATATCCTCGAACCCGGCGACTACGTCCTTCGGGTGGGCGATTCATCCGCTTCCGCCGCCCCGGCAGCCGTCATTGAACTGCCGGAACCGGTGGCCGTGGAAAACGCCGTGCCCATCGAGCGGAAACGCGGCGTCCGGGAGATCGAACTGACCGCCGAACAGGAGCCGGTGCCGGACGATGTCCCGCGGCTGGTCCTCGAAGCGTCGCAGGTCCGTCCCATCCGGCACGATTTCGCGCCCCCGAAGCGCTCGGTCTGGACACCATATAAAGAGACAACCCACCGGATGAGCCCGGAGGAGCGGGTGGAACTGCTCCTCGGCAAGGGCATGCACTTCTTCGCGTTCAAGGGCACCTTCGTCGTCCCCGGCAACGCGGCCAACACGACGTCGAACCTCGAGAAGGACTTCAGCATCCCCAGCGTCTCTCTGGCGGACGGGCCCGCCGGCCTGCGCATCCTGGAGGAGTCGGTCCAGTACCGCTCCGGAAAGGTCAAACCGCTGAAGAATGCCCTGTCCATCCTGGACTATCTGCCGCCGCAGCTCTCGAAGCTGCTCCTCGGCAACAAAAAGCGCGGCACGACCCTGTACCAGTACGCCACCGCGTTCCCGGTGGGAACGGCTGTGGCCCAGACCTGGAACGTGGACCTCGCGGAGGCCTTTGGCGCCGCCGTCTCCGAGGAGATGTCCGAGTACGGCGTCACGTTCTGGCTGGCGCCCGGCATGAATATCCACCGCAACCCGCTGTGCGGACGGAACTTCGAATACTACAGCGAGGACCCGCTGCTCACCGGCGTCATTGCCGCGGCGGTCTGCAAGGGCGTGGCCTCCCATCCCGGCAACTATGTGACCATCAAGCACTTCGCCTGCAACAACCAGGAGTTCCAGCGGAACAAGGCGTCGAGCAACGTCTCGGAGCGGGCCATGAGAGAGATCTATCTGCGTCCCTTCAAGCGGGCCATCCGCGACGGCGGCGCCAAAGCGGTCATGACCAGCTACAATCCGGCCAACGGTCTCTACAACGTCGAAAACAGATCGCTCCTCGAAGACTACCTGCGCGGCGAATGCGGTTTTGACGGCATCGTCATGACCGACTGGACCAGCACGACCCCCGGTCTCGCCAGTCCGGTCAAGGCCATCCAGGCGGGCAACGACATGCTCATGCCGGGCCTCATCACGGACCGGATCCCGCTGCAGAAAGCCCTTCGGGACGGCACGCTGAGCGACGAAGACATCGGCCGCTGCGCGGAACGGGTCGTCAAAATCATCCTCGAAAGCGAGCAGGGAAAGGAACGGCACAGGGATTTAAAGCGGCATTGACAAATGGTTTTCGGGTAGAGTATAGTATTTTTGCAAGCATAGCGCCTGACCCGGCGCTTCGTGAAAATTTGTCTAAGGAGGTATTTGCATGGCCCAACATACCGGCGGAGCAAAAATGGACAAAGTCGAAAAGAAAATCGAGAAGAAGGCACCTCACGGTGTCACCCATCATGGTCATTCAGGAGGAGCAAAAATGTCTGAAGTAGAAAAGAAGATCGAAAAAGCAAAAGCACCGAAAAAGTCCTTTAAAAACCTCTGGGGGCTGCTCAGCGTTCTTATGGTCGCCCTTTCTCTGTGCATCGTTTTCGCAGCGTGCACAGCCACTCAGGACATCCCGACCTACACCACCACGCAGCTTGCTCAGAAGTATGAGACCGACGATCCCACCGATCTCAAGGGCATCAAGATGTATGTCGTTGGCGAGATCTATGAGTCTGAGGACAATCTTCTTTCGAAAGACTATTTCACCCTCGTCCCCATCGATTCTGACGGCGACGGCTACGGCGTCACCTTCAAGATGATGGACGCTTCCAGAAAAGCCCGCAAGGCTGTCAAGAAAGCCGATATGACCGACGCCATCACCGTGCTCGGCACCGTGACTAAAGTCACCAAATCCGGCTATGTCTTCGAGGTCGATTCCATCACTGAAATCGTCGACTAAGACAATCATTTACCGCGCAAAGAACCATCCGGCAGGAGCCCCGAAAAGGGCTCCTGTCTTTTTTGTGCAACCGTCCAGAAATGTAGGGTCTGCGATTGACTAACGTTCCCTTTTTAGGGTTGTTTCTCACAAGATTTTGTGATAATATTACTGTGTCATGGAATGGGTGGACATATGCCCGCCCCATGCGTATCATATTTCTCACTTTTGTATTAGGAGGAAGCACAAACATGTTATTCCAGATCTATGGTGCATTCTCTGCCTACAAGCTGCTTGGCTGGCTCATGGCCTTCCTGGGCCTGATCATCCTCAATGAAATCGGTCGTCGTACCAAGTTCGGTGGCATCCTTCTCTTTGTCATCCTTCCGCTTGCTCTGACTGTTTATTTCATTGCTATCTATGCCGCAGCTGCCAAAGGCGCAGAATGGGCACTCACAAACCCGACCTATGTTCACATGAACAGCTGGTTCCATTATGCGAAACTGTACGCCGCTGACATCGGTTGCGTCGGTTTCATTATGCTGAAGTACAAATGGGGCATCGGCGCCAAAGAGTGGTTCAAACCCTGGCCGTTCCTCATTGTTGGCATCAACATCCTCATCGCTGTTGGTTCTGACTTCGAATCCGCTATCAAGGGCGCTATGTCCGTTGATGGCTGGTGGCTGTCTTCCGAAGGCGTCTGGCTGTACGGCGGCTGGTGGAACGTCCTCAATGGTATTGCTGGTATCATCAACATCTTCTGCATGACCGGTTGGTGGGGCATCTACTCCTCCAAGGGTCGCCAGGATATGCTGTGGCCTGACATGACCTGGATGTTCATCATTGCTTACGACATCTGGAACTTCGAATACACCTACCTCAACCTTCCGACGCATTCCTGGTATTGCGGTCTTGCTCTTCTTCTTGCTCCGACCTTCGCGGCCGCTGTCTGGAACAAGGGTGGCTGGATCCAGAACCGTGCGTTCACTCTGGCACTGTGGTGCATGTTCGCCCAGGTCTTCCCGGCATTCCAGGATTACTCCAAGTTCTCCGTTCTGCCGAGCGTCTATGGCGACACCTACGATGCAGTCGGTTACATGGATGCAAGCATCCGTCCCATCACCGCTCATCCGCAGGCTCAGGGCGTTATCGCCGTTGCTTCTATCGTTACCAACGTTGTTGTCCTTGCCTTCATCATCAAGCGCTCCATCGCGCTCAAGAGAAACCCGTATCGGAACGAAATCTGGATGGGTACCAAGGATTACGAGGAAGCTATGGCTCGTGCCGAGTAAGGATTCTTATTTAACACTTTTTGGAAATAAGAGTTATGAGAGAATGAAATATGATGCGTATCTTATGATATGAATGAGGTGCTCCGGAGCTTCTCCGGAGCACTTTTCATGACCATGACCAAAGGGATAAGGAGGAGACGCTGCATGGAACAGATTTCATTTGCCGGGACCACCGTGTTTGTCGTGCGTTCCCGCCGGCGGAGCATCGGGCTGGAACTCAAACCCGACGGCACCGTCTACCTGCGTCTGCCCCTGCGGGCCTCCCGCCGGGAAGCCCTGGCTTTTCTGGAGTCGAAAGAGGCCTGGCTGCGCCGCCATCTGGCGGAACAGTCGGCGCGCGACGAGGCGGCGGAGGCGCTCGGCCTCACACCTCTGACGGAAGAAGAGCTGTCGGCACTGACCAGAGCCGCGCGGGAGGACCTGACGGTCCGCTGCGAACGCTTCGCGCCTCTGGTGGGCGTCGACTACGGCCGCATCAGCATCCGCCACCAGAAGACCCGGTGGGGGAGCTGCAGTCAGAAGGGGAACCTCAACTTCAACTGCCTGCTGATGCTGGCGCCGGAAGCGGTGCGGGACTACGTCGTGGTCCACGAACTCACCCACCGGAAAGAGATGAACCACTCCCCGAAGTTCTGGGCCGCGGTGGAGGCGGTCCTGCCGGACTACCGGGACCAGGAGCGGTGGCTGAAGAAAAACGGCCCGCTGCTCCAGCGGCGTATTGGAAATTGACCGGCGCCGTGGTATACTGAACGAAACCATCCAAAGAATCCCCTGAAACGGTAGAAAGAGGAACCGATATGCCCATCGACGCAAAAGACTTTACCCGGGAAAAGCTGGCCGACGGAAACGTCCTGCTGGCCGTGAAAGAGCGGCTCCAGGACGACATGAACGAGGACAACCTCATCGAACTCATGCAGGTGCTGCGCGACTCCGTACTCATCCTGCCCATGCGGGTCCTCATGTCCGCCGCCGACGAGGAGCGCATGCGCCTCTACGAGGAAAACATGAAGCTGGTCGTGGAGAACGACGTGCAGGTGCTGCCCGCCACCGCAACCATCGAGGGGGAGAACTGCATGTTCCTCTTCTCTCAGGCGGAGCAGATCCCCGTGGAATACTCGGAAGCCGTCACACTCATGCGGGCCCCCTGGTCGAAAGTCTACGAATACTTCTCGGCCGATGCGTCCCTCGACGCCATCGTGCTCGACCCCTTCACCGAGAACCTGGAACTGACGAGAGAGCTGGCAGACGCCATCAGTCAGCTGCCGTCCCGGCTCCCGGAAGAATAAGACAAAACGAAAGCCTCCCGAACCGGGAGGCTTTTTTTATTGCAATATCTTTTTCTTGAACGCGTCGATCTCCGCCTGGGAGAACCCGAGGGCTTCCCGGAAGAACCCGGCCGTGCTGCCGTAGCGCGATTCGATGTAGGTGAACATGTTCTCCAGCATGACCGTGTTGGCGTGGTACATGTCCTTGAAACTGTCCGCCGTATCCTTCTTCATGATGAGGCGGGTGCCCCGGTAGTACCGGCGGTTCCGCTTTTCAAAGGCCGCGTTGCTGAGGATGTAGTCCTCCAGGATGAGGTCCCGCGGGACGCCGACCAGGTCTTCGAGCAGGGCCGCGACGATGCCGGTCCGGTCTTTGCCCTCCGAGCAGTGGAAGAGGGCCGCTTTTTCACCGGGCACCACTTCGTCGAAGAACAGGCGGAAGATGTTCCGCAGGGCTTCGAGGGAGTTCTTTTTGGACACCATATTGATGTATAGATCGCCCATGGTGGGCATGCGGGAGATCATTTTGCCGACGGTCTCGCCGCGCTTGCGGTCGAAGTTCTCCATGACGTCTTCCCGCAGCTGATAGTGGCGGTATTCGACCCCGTCCAGCGGGGTGTCCGGCTGGCGGTCCAGCTCTTTTTTGATGCGCAGGTCGATGTCGTAGGCGACATGATAGTCGTTGACCAGCTTTTCCCCGTCCGACGGGACCAGCTGGTAGAGGGACGCCGCCCGCAGGAACGCGTGGGGCCGGATGGTCTTCCCGTTTTCCGCAGGCATGCCCCCGAGGTCCCGGGTGTTGACGAGCTTGGAAAAGGGGATATTCTGAATGCGATGCGCCATAGTGCGCCTCCTGTTCTATTCCTTACAAACAATATGGACCTATTATAATCGAAGGGTATGGTTTTTACCAGCATAAAAAAGTATACATCTCATATTGATTTTTGAGGGTGGGCGTGGGACAATAAACGGGTAATCAAAGCTTGTTCGAATAAATGGAGGATTCTGGTGATGAAACAGATCAAAAAAGCACTGGCTGTTCTGATCACGATGGCGATGATGTTCTGCCTTCTGGCGGGCGGCATCGAAGCGGCGGCCACCGGCCCCTATACGACAGAGACCTTCCGGAACGCGAAGCGGTATACGTTCATGCACAACGCGGGCGACGAGAAGGACTACAAGTCTGTCATGTATTACACCGACGACTACTTTACGCTGGACCCCACTGCGTCTGCACCGAACATCAGCTTCATGTCGGCCAGTTATGCTCTGTCTCTGGCTGCCATGCAGTCCAATGATAAGGCTTCTTACGCCCAGGGAAGCCAGAACCTCAGAAATCTTCTGAAGAAGCTCGGGTACAAAAACTTCACCGCCAATGAAGGGTTCACTACCAAACCGACCTCGAACAGCATCGGCGTCGCCGCAGCCTGCAAAAAGGTCAAAGACTATACGGTCATCGCCGTGGGCCTCCGGGGCGCCGGCTATGAGAGAGAATGGGCCGGCAACTTCAACCTCGGGCGCTACGGCGAGCATGACGACTTCGCCAGCAACAAGACCAAGACCCTGAAGTTCCTCAAGCAGTTCATCAAAGACAATCAGATCAAAGGCCACGTCAAGATCTGGATGGCCGGCTACAGCCGCGGCGGTGCCGTCGGCAACCTCGTTGCTGCAGCCATCGACGACGGCGCGCTGAAGAGCACCGGCATCAAGGTGGGGCAGAAAGATCTCTATGCCATGTTCTACGAGCCTCCGCAGGGCGCGGACGCCACCAAGGACCTCAAGAGCAAGCGCTACAACAACATCTGGAGCTTCATCAACCTCTACGACGCCGTGCCGCTGTTCGCGATGAGCGAGTTCGGATTCGGGCGCTACGGCCGGGTCTGGAACTACCCCTCCAAAAACACCACCGAGAACTACGCCGCGAAGCTCAAAACCTTCAAAAAACTGTTCTACGCCCAGACCAGCCATGAGGTGGAGGGCGACTACACCGCTGACGATTTCCAGATGTACAAGCTGGACCTTGCCAACGGCATCATCGCGGAAGATACAAAGAGCAAAAAGACCCTTGCCGAGTTCGGACCGGAAATGACTCATTTCATGTGTACGACCCTCATCGGCAGCCGGGACAACTTCGTCAACGAATATGAAAACTATGCCAGAGCCATCTGCACGATCTTCTTCGGCAACGATATCCTGACCGGGACCGAGTCTGCGGACGGCTTCCAGAAAGCGCTCCGGGAGAACCTGAAGGAGGAGTCCATGGCCTCCCGTCTGGCCCGTGCCGCGAAAACGCCCTATGACACGACCTACGGATTCAACACCGTCGTCCGGGACCTCATCCTCGAGTCCGTCAACGACGCGGGATTCTACGTGGCCGACCCCGTCACGCTGGCCGACTTCATCACGGTCGCGGTCAAGGTCGTCGCCGGCCTGCTTCTGTTCAACCCCGATATGGCAGTCACCGCCATCATGAACGGCAGTTCGCTCATCAACTGTCATTACCCCGAAGTCAGCTTTGCCTGGCTCATGAGCATGGACCCGAATTACAACGGTGTCAAGGACTGCTATTGATCCAAACATAAGAGACCCCCAAAGGGAAACCTTTGGGGGTCTTTTTTTTTTGGAGGGGGAGGGGCCGCGATTCAGCCGCCGAGTTCGATCATGCGGTCGATGGGCTTGCGGGCGGCGGCGATGAGCTCGTCGCTCATGAGGATCTCCTCTCCGCCGGTGCCGAGGCAGCTGCGGTAGACATCGCCCAGGGTGGTCATCTTCATGTTCTGGCAGATGAGGTCGGAGGAGAGGGCGTAGAAGTTTTTCTCCGGGCACTCGAACTGCAGGTGCTGGACGATGCTGTACTCCGTGCCGATGATGAACTCGGTGGCATCAGACTCTTTGGCATAGTTCATGATGCCGGTGGTGCTGCCGGCGTAGTCGGCGAGTTCGGTGACTTCGGGACGGCACTCGGGGTGAACGAGGAGCAGGGCGTCGGGATGCGCCTTCTTCATGAGCTCTGCCTCCAGCTTCGTGACCCGCAGGTGGGTGGGACAGCCGCCTTTGACGAGGGCGATGTTCTTCTCCGGACACATGTCCCGCACCCAGGCGCCGAGGTTCGGGTCGGGCATGAAGAGGATGTCTTTCTCCTCCATGTTTTTGACGATCTTCAGAGCGGAGGAAGAGGTGACACAGACGTCCGCCTCGGTCTTCGTGTCCGCCGTCGTGTTGATGTAGGCGACGACCGCGTAGCCGGGATAGTCCTTCTTCAGCTCCTGCAGGTCCAGACCGGAGTACTGGTCCGCCATGGGGCAGCCGGCAATGGGGTTCGCCAGTATGACTTTCTTTTCGGGGGAGAGCATTTTGACCGTCTCCGCCATGAACCGGACGCCGCACATGATGACCGTGTCCGCGTCGGTGTTGGCGGCCTCCACGCTGAGACCGTACGAATCGCCCACGTAGTCCGCCACTTCCCAAATGTCGTGGCTCTGGTACGCGTGCACGAGGATGCAGATGTTTTTCTCTTTTTTGAGGCGATTGACCTCGTCCTGTAACTGTCTGGTGGTGAGCATGATGCAACACTCCTTCCCGTTTTCTACCGATACTATATACGGAACGGGGAAGGGTGTCAAGACACCTGTTAAAAAATAGTTTGACATATGTTTGTCAACTGTATTGTCAGCGGGGGCCCCCTGTGCTATAATGCGTCTGAAACGTGACCTTTACTGGAGGCGATGAAAATGATCAAAACCGATATCCTGATCGTTGGCAGCGGCTGCTCCGGGCTCTACTGCGCTCTGAAATGCCCCTCCGACAAAAACATCCTGCTCATCTCCAAGTCGGACCTCGAGAGCTCCGACTCCTACCTGGCGCAGGGGGGCATCTGTATGCTCAAGGACGACCAGGACTACGAAAGCTATTTCGAAGACACCATGAAAGCCGGCCACTATGAGAACGACAAAGAGTCGGTCGGCATCATGATCCGTTCCTCTCAGGACGTCATCCGGGACCTCATTTCTTACGGGACCCAGTTCGAAAGCGACCCGGAAGGACAGTTCCTGTTCACGAAAGAGGGCGCCCATTCCGACAAGCGCATCCTCTTCCACGACGACGTCACCGGACAGGAGATCACGAGCCATCTGCTCGAGGAAGTCAAAAAGCGCGAAAACGTCACCCTCATGGAGTTCACCACCATGGTCGACATCGTCGAGAAGGACAACGTCTGCTACGGCGCGGTGCTGCGCCTGAAAGACGGCTCCCTCGACGTCGTGGACGCGGACTATGTGGTCCTCGCCTGCGGCGGCATCGGCGGCCTCTACGAGCACTCCACGAACTACAGCCATCTGACGGGCGACGCCCTCGCCATTGCCCTGCGGCACAACGTGGCGCTCAAGAACACGAACTACGTGCAGATCCATCCGACCACGTTCTATACCGAAAAGAATGAGGAGCGCAGTTTCCTCATTTCCGAGTCTGTCCGGGGAGAGGGGGCCATCCTCCTCGACAAGAACATGGAGCGGTTCACCGATGAACTTCAGCCCAGAGACCTTCTGTCGAAGGCCATCCTCGAACAGATGAAGAAGGACGGCACGAAACACGTCTGGGAAGACCTGCGGCCCATTCCGCGGGACGAGCTCTTCAAGCATTTCCCGAACATCATCAAGCACTGCAAAGAGATGGGCTATGACGTCACCAAAGAGCCCATCCCCGTCGTGCCGGCCCAGCACTACTTCATGGGCGGCATCCAGGTGGACCACGCGAGCCGCACCACCATGGAACAGCTGTACGCGGTGGGTGAGACCTCCAACAACGGCGTCCACGGCCGCAACCGTCTGGCCAGCAACTCTCTGCTCGAGAGCCTTGTCTTCGCCAAGCGCGCCGCAGTGGACATCGCCGAGAAATATCCCGCCGTCAAACGGGACGAGAGCATCTTCGAGAACTTCTCCCTCGAGAAGTATTCCGACTCGGAGAAGCTCCGCAAAGAGTACGAACAGTCCGTCATCCTGAAGATCGAACTGGATGAGATATTGAACCCCACCGGGGTAGATGCCGAAAAGAGGAGTGAAGAACATGTTTGACCCCATCACCTTGAAACTCAACGTCGACCCGCTCATCCTGAGCGCCCTTCAGGAGGACATCTCCTCGGAGGACGTCTCCACCAACAGCGTCATGCCGACGGCACAGCAGGGCATGGCGGAGCTCATCTGCAAGCAGGACGGCATCATCTGCGGCCTGCAGGTCTTTGAGCGCACCTTTAAGCTGCTGGACGACACCACCCGGGTCGAGTTCTTCGTCGAGGACGGCGACTTCGTCGAAAAGGGCACGCTCATGGCCAACGTCTACGGCGACATCCGCGTCCTCCTCTCCGGCGAGCGCACCGCTCTGAACTACCTGCAGCGCATGAGCGGCGTGGCCACCTACACGCATTCCGTGGCCGCTCTCCTGGAAGGCACGAAGACCAAACTGCTGGACACCCGGAAGACCACGCCCAACAACCGCATCTTCGAAAAGTACGCGGTCACCTGCGGCGGCGGGAACAACCACCGTTACAACCTCTCCGACGGCGTCATGCTGAAGGACAACCATATCGGCGCCGCCGGCGGCGTCAAAGAGGCCATTGCGGCCGCCAAAGAGTACGCCCCCTTCGTCCGCAAGATCGAAGTGGAGGTCGAGAACCTCGACATGGTCCGGGAGGCCGTGGAGGCCGGTGCCCACATCATCATGCTGGACAACATGGACCACGAGGAAATGGCGGAGGCCATGCGCATCATCGACGGCAGGGCCGAAGTCGAAGTGTCCGGCAACGTCACGAAGGAAAACATCGCCCGGCTCACCGACCTGGGCGTCGACTACATCTCCAGCGGGGCCCTGACCCATTCGGCCCCCATTCTGGACATCTCCCTCAAAAACCTGCACGCAGTCTAAGGAGGCTACTATGAAAGGCGCAGAGAGAAGAATGATGATCTTCCAGACGCTGAAGACCGCGGGGAAGCCGGTCTCCGGCAGCTCCTTCGCGAAGCAGTTCGGCGTCAGCCGGCAGGTCATCGTTCAGGACATCGCCCTTCTCCGGGCAGAGGGGAACGACATCGTCTCCACCAGCTCCGGATATCTTCTTTCCGAGCACTACAAAGCCAGCCGGGTCTTCAAAGTCTGTCATGACGACGCGTCCATCGAAAAAGAGCTCAACATGATGGTGGACCTCGGCGGCAAGGTGAAAGATGTCTTCGTCTCCCATAAAGTATACGGTCAGCTCCAGGTCGAGCTGAATCTGAATTCCCGCGCGGACGTGGAACGCTATCTCGAGTCCATTCACGCCGGCAAGTCCGTGCCGCTTCTGAACCTGACCTCCGGGTATCATTACCACACGGTCCTCGCGGAAAACGAACTCATTCTGGACGCCATCCAGAACAAACTCGAGGAATACGGATTCCTCGCGCCCCTGCGGGACTACGAGCCTGCCGACTTTGCCGGCCGGGCGAATTGACAGGCGTTGCGCCGCAGTCCTATAATAAGGAACAGTCTATTAGAAGAGGTGGAACCATTGCGTATCGTAGTGAAGGTCGGGACCACGACCCTGGCCCACAGTACCGGCAACCTGAATATCCGGCGGGTGGAGGAGCTCTGCAAAGTGCTCTCTGACCTGAAAAACGCCGGCAACGACATCATTCTCGTCTCCTCCGGCGCCATCGGCATGGGGGTCGGGAAACTGTCCCTTGCCGAAAAACCGGAAGACATCCCCGGCAAACAGGCTGCCGCCGCGGTCGGCCAGTGCGAGCTCATGTATGTCTATGACAAACTGTTCAGCGAGTTCAACCACGTGGTCGCGCAAATACTCATCACCGGCGACGACGTCCAGAACCGCGTCCGCTACGAGAACTTCAGCAACACCATCCACCGGCTTCTCGACATGCACACCCTGCCCATCATCAATGAGAACGATACCATCTCCGTCGAGGAGATCCAGATCGGCGACAACGACACCCTCGGCGCCATCGTGGCAAAGACCGTGGGCGCCGACCTGCTCATCATCCTGACGGACACGGACGGGCTCTACACCGCGGACCCCCGCACGGACCCGGACGCCGCCCTCATCCGCGAGGTCACTGAGATCACACCCGAACTCATGTCCCTCGGCGGCGGCAGCGGCACGAAACAGGGGACCGGCGGCATGAGCACCAAGCTCAAGGCGGCCGAAATCGCCGTCGGAGCCGGCGTTGAGACAGTCATCCTCAACGGCACCCGTCCGGAAGCCATTTACGATGTGGCAGAGGGAAGAGACTATATTGGCACGAGATTTCTCGTGAACTGACCGGAGGTAACGGACATGTCAGACAGTTCTACCATCCTTCTTTGCAAAAAAGCCCGGGTGGCCGCGGAAGACGTCGCCGCCCTTTCGACCGAACAGAAAAACGACGCCCTCGCCATCATCGCCGACAGCCTGGAAGCCCATATGGCAGACATCCTGGCGGCCAACGACGAGGACCTCGCCGCCGCCACCGGGAACATCCCCGATGTCATGCTGGACCGCCTCAAACTGAACGAGGAACGCGTCAAAGGCATGGCGGACGGCATCCGCGCCCTCATCGACCTGCCGGACCCCGTGGGCAAAGTGGTACGGGAGTACCAGCACCCCGCCGGCATGGTCATCCGCCAGGTCCACGCGCCCCTCGGCGTCGTGGCCATCATCTATGAGAGCCGTCCGAACGTCACATCCGACGCGTTCGCCCTGGCCTTCAAGAGCGGCAACGCCTGCGTCCTCCGGGGCGGCAAGGAGAGCTACCGCTCCTCCTTCGCGGTCGTGGAGGCCATGAAGGACGCCCTGCAGAAGTGCGGCATCAGCACGGACGCTGTGGGCCTCGTCTCCGACCTCACCCACGACAGCGCCAACGAACTCATGACGGCTGTGGGCCTTGTGGACCTGCTCATCCCGCGCGGCGGAGCGGGCCTCATCCGGCGCATCACCGAAAACGCCAAGGTCCCCTGCATCCAGACCGGCAGCGGCATCTGCCACGTCTACGTGGACAACTGCGCCGATCTGCCGAAGGCCGTGAACATCGTCAACAACGCCAAGACCCAGCGCCCCTCCGTCTGCAACGCGGAAG
>CAJGDU010000019.1 GCA_904502175.1 Clostridiaceae bacterium | reverse complement strand
CCTCCCCACCGAACGCGAATTCGCGGAACGGATGAACATTTCCCGTTCCGTCGTCAACAGCGGTCTCAACGAGCTGCAGAGCCGCGGCTTTATTGAGATCAAGCCCCGGAAGGGCGCCGTGGTGGCCGACTTCATCTACAACGGGAACATCAACACCCTGACCGCCCTCATGGAGTACAAAGGCATCGCCTTCACCAAGGAGTCGGTCCGCTCCATTCTGGAGATCCGCAAGTTCGCGGAGCTCATGGTCGTGGAGCGCATCTGCGACAATGCCACGGAAGAAGACCTCGACGTTCTCGGCAAACTCCTCGGCGAGATGTCCGCTGCTAAGACCCCGCGGGAGGCGGCGCTCATCGCCTTCGACTTCTGGCACGAACTGGCCTACCGCAGCGGCGACATCATCGTCCCCCTCGGCATCCAGTCCTTCAAGGCCCCGGTCATCACCCTCTGGGAGCGCTACTGCAAAAAGTACGGCATCCGCGAAATGGTGGAGAACAACCGGCGCCTCTACGACTACATCGCCGCCAAGGACGTGGTCTCCGCCCGCGCCTGCGTCATCGACTACATGGACAAGTCCATCGAAGGCAACCTGGAAATCTACGATACTTGAATAGAGGAAAGCATAAAAAAAGAACCGGATAAAATCGTGGGCGGGACCCAGACGCCGTGAGGCTGTGTTTGGGAGGTTTGGCCTATGGCACGATTTTAGACGGTTGCTTTTTTTATGCCTAGTCTAAGCTGGCTATGAAATTTCCTAAGTTTGTTATGTACTCGCGATAGACGTCTTCGTCCACCTCTTCGCCGATGTAGAAGTTGTGGTCCTTCGGCTGTTCGACCGGGAAGACGTTCCAGATACCCTTCTGGACGGGTCCCCGGTAGGAGAAGCCTTCGCCGGGGTCGAAGTCCTGCGAGGGCTCGTTCTTCGGCGCCAGCGCGGAGGCCAGCGGGACCCGGCCGTCGTTCGGCCGCCATTCCGGGCCGTAGTACTTCGAGTGCATGCTGCCCATGATGTATGCCGAAGAGCGGTGGCGTTCGACCAGCGCGTCGGTCGGCACCTGGAACTCACCGCCGAACGCGGGCTCGGTGCCGACGGCGGCAATGGAGAAATAATAGACGTCATCATAAGGATGAAAGTCTCCGGTGAATTTGTCGGCGCCGGAGGGCGTCAGCTCATAGAAACAGTTGTCTTCCTTTCTCCGCAGATAGGCCCGGATCTTGTCCGGCGCGTAGCGGAGGCGGAACTTGTCACTGGTAAAGCCGAACCGGTCGAGGTCGTACTTGTCGGCGTCCTCTTTGGAGGTGCCGCTGTTGAGGTTGGCTCTTCGGAACTCCATGAAATAGGAGGTATAGATGTAGCCGCCCGCCATGGTCAGGACCGTCGTCCCGTTATGGGGAGACGCCATGGTCGTGATGGAGTGGATCCAGTCCTCGTGGCCGCCGGCAAACAGCGGACTCAGACTCTCGGCCGGTGTCACTTCTCTTTCCCGTTCATCGCCCTCTTTCAGAAGGTGGAGCAGGAACCGGATGGTGGCGCCGCCGAAGCTGTGTCCGATGAAGTTCGCCTTCACGCGCTGCCCGTTCTCATCGAGTTCTCCCCACTGCGGGAACATGGCTTCGTCATAAGTCTTGCCGAACCGGCCGTGGTCGCAGCGCTTCGCATGGGCAATGCCGTAGTCGACCGTGCCGCCTTTCAGCATGGCGTACAGCTCACAGCAGCGGTCCCAGAGGCCGGAGAAGGGCCCGATATGGGGCGAATAGCACTCATAGCCCGCATCGTTCAGGATGTGACGTGCAGGCGCGAACGTGTCAGACATATTGTTGTATCCGTGGATGAGGACAAAAGGATAGGAATTGGGCATGTCCCTCCCCCTTTCCAATCATTTCACAGTGTTTCGACCAGCCGTTTGGTGTCCCGGGCAATGGCCAGTTCCTCGTTCGTGGGGATGACCCAGACTTCCACGGCGGAGTCGTCGGTGGAGATCTTGATCTCCTTTCCTCTGCAGTCGTTGGCCTCCTCGTTCAGTTTGATGCCGAGCCAGCCGAGTTCTTTGATGACCGCTTCTCTCGTGGGAATGGAGTTCTCGCCGATACCGCCGGCAAAGATGATGGCGTCTACCCCGTTCATGGCCGCCGTGTACGCGCCGATGAATTTGCGGATCTGGTAGAACAGCATGTCGGTGGCCAGTTTGGCGTTCTCATCGCCGTTGTTCCGCGCTTCGATGTTGTCTCTCATGTCGCTGGAGAAACCGGAGACGCCGAGCAGGCCGGACTTTTTGTTGAGGAACTCGGAAGTCTCTTCCGGGGTCCAGTGCTCATGCTCCTGCAGGAAGGTGACGGCGGAGGCATCGATGGAACCGGAACGGGTGCCCATGATGAGGCCGTCGAGCGGGGTCAGGCTCATGGAGGTGTCCATGCATTTGCCGTCCTTGACGGCCGTGATGGAAGAGCCGTTGCCGAGGTGGCAGGTGATGATCTTCGTGCCTTCCAGCGAGATGCCCTTCATCTCCGCATACCGTTCCACGAGGTACTTGTGCGATGTGCCGTGGGCACCGTATTTGCGGACCGCGTGCTTTTTCGCGAGCTCCTGCGGAATGGCGAAGCTGTAGACATACTTCGGCATGGTGCTGTGGAACGCGTTGTCGAAGACGACGACCTGCGGTTTCTCGTTGCCGAAGACCTCGGTGCAGGCGTTGATGCCCTGGATGTGCGCCGGGTTGTGCAGCGGCGCCAGCGCGGAGAGTTTGTCGATGTCGCGGATGACTTCCGGCGTGACGATGACACTCTGGTTGTAGAGGGCGCCGCCCTGGACGACCCGGTGGCCGATGGCCGTGATCTCGTCGAGGGAGTCGATGACTTTGCAGTCGCCTTCCAGAAGCGCGTCCTTGACCTTGTGGAACGCTACGGTATGGTTCGGGAGATTGATCTCCAGATCGTACTCCCGGCCGTCGGAGGTCTTCCCCTCCACATGGCCGCCGTCGATGCCGATGCGCTCGCAGAGGCCCTTGGCAATGACGGACTCGTTGTCCATATCGATGAGCTGATATTTGAGGGAGGAACTCCCGCAGTTGATGACTAAGATCTTCATAGAAATACTCCTTGCTGCAAGGGGAAAAATATTTATCTTGTTTATTGTAACAAATTATGGAAGAAAAAGGAAATGGAGCAAAAAGAAAAACAGACCACAGCATGCTGTGATCTGTTCATGGTGGAGACGATCGGGATCGAACCGACTACCTCTTGAATGCCATTCAAGCGCTCTCCCAGGTGAGCTACGCCCCCATGCGACTTTGATATAATATCACGCACTTTACAAAAAATCAACACCAAATTCCCGGCCCGAAGAAATAATTCTGCCGTTGTTCGCGAATCGCGATTCATGTATAATGTTTAGGAATGAATTATATTGCCACCGCTGAAGGGAGCCACCTATGAGCAACAAGAAACAGTATTCTCAGGCGGAGCTGGAATATCTGCGTCTGCTGGGAAAAGAATACCCCACCGAGCAGTCCGCAGCCACCGAGATCATCAACCTCAATGCCATCCTCAATCTGCCGAAGGCCACCGAGCATTTCATGTCCGATGTCCACGGCGAATATGAGGCGTTCGTGCACGTCATGAACAGCGCTTCCGGCGCCATCCGGGAAAAGATCGACGACCTCTTTGCCGACGAGCTGACCGCCGATGAACGGGACACGCTCGCCACCATCGTCTACTATCCGGAAGAGAAGATGAAAGAGCTGCTCGAAGGTGTGGATGACGAGACCCAGTTCTACCATGAGACCCTTCACCACCTCATTGAGCTCACCCATGTCATCACGTCGAAGTACACCCGGTCCAAAGTCCGTAAGGCCCTTCCGCCGGAATACGCCTACGTCATCGACGAGCTCATCAACATCGACTTCAACCTTCACAACAAGAAGGAATACTACGACAACATCCTGAACACCATCATCGAGATCGGCAAGGCGCAGGACTTCATCGTCGCGGTCTGCGGCGTCATCAAGCGTCTCATCGTCGATCGCCTCCACCTCGTCGGCGACATCTTCGACCGCGGCCCCCGGGCCGATATCGTCATGGACGCGCTCATGGAACACCACTCCCTGGACATCCAGTTCGGCAACCATGACGTCGTCTGGATCGGCGCGGCTGCAGGCTCCCCCATCTGCGTTGCCACCGTCCTTTCGAACTCCATCCTCTACAACAACCTGCCGGTTTTGGAGATCGGCTACGGCATCAGCCTGCGCCCCCTCTCCCTGTTCGCCAACGAGTACTACGCGCTCACCGACCTCTCCAGCTTTGCCACCCGCATCCTGGACAAGGAGGAGAAGCGCCATACGAAGAACCGCGATCTTTTACTTTCGGCCCGCATGTCCAAGGCCATCACCATGATCCTGTTCAAACTCATGGGCCAGGTCGTCAAGCGCAACCCCGACTTCGACATGATGGACCGGGCGTCCCTCGAGCACATCAACTACGAGGACAGCACGGTGGAAATCAACGGCAAGGTCTATCCCATGAAGGACTGCGACTTCCCCACAGTCGACCCGGAGGACCCCTACACCCTCACCGCGGAAGAGAAGGAAATGATGGACGCCATGATCAAATCCTTCCGCGAGTCCGAGAAGCTGCAGAAACACATCCGCTTCCTTCTGGACAAGGGCGGCATGTACAAGTGCTACAACGGCAATCTGCTGGTCCACGGCGGCGTCCCCATGAATGCGGACGGCACTTTCAAAGTCTTCAATTTTGAAGGCAGAGAGTATAGCGGCAAAAAGCTGCTCGACTACTGTGACAAAAAGGTCCGGGAGGGCTACTTCGCTTCCGAAGACGACCCGAATCGCCAGAAGGGCCAGGACTTCATCTGGTATCTGTGGTGCGGCAAATGGGCCCCCACCTTTGCCCGGGAGAAGATCACCACGTTCGAACGCCGGTTCATCGCCGACAAGGAGACCTGGAACGAGCCCAGAGACCCGTACTATCAAATCACGCAGACCGCCGACGGCTGCCGCATCATCCTCCACGAGTTCGGTCTGGACTCCGAGTTCTCCCACCTCATCAACGGCCACACCCCGGTCAAGACCACCAAGGGTGAAACGCCCATCCGCGGCGAAGGGAAACTGTTCCTCATCGACGGCGGCTTCAGCAAGGCCTATCAGAAGACCACCGGCATTGCCGGCTACAGTCTCATCTTCAATTCCCACGGCATGCGCATCTCCGCCCTGGAGCCCTTCGAAGGCTTTGAGGACGCGGTCCGGTTCAACAAGGATATCATCCCCGAGACCGTGCTCATGCAGCCGAGCGACCACCGTATCAAGATCTATGAGACCGACATCGGCATCAAGCTGCGGAAGAACATCGATATGCTGTCCCGCCTCATGGATGTTTACCAGCGCGGCATCCTTCCGGAACACCCCGACAAGCTGGACTGACAAAAATTGACAACCCTATTAAAGTACAGTAAAATATTTTTAATCTGGGTTTGAAGGAGAAACGACATATGAAAAAGACAGCAGACGCCATCGAAAAGTTCGGCGAGTCCCGTCAGGTCGCCTGTCCCCATTGCGGAAAAGAAGTCCGTATGATGATGCTCCGCTCTTCGAACGGCCTCGGCATGTTCGGAGTCAGCGTCCTGAACTACAAGCACGACCTGTTTGCCATTTGCCCGGACTGCGGTGCCCTCTACGGCGTGGACCGCTCCGTTTCGAAAAAGCAGGCCAAAGCCAGCGCGGACCGCTACGCGGACATTCCCGCGGACAGCCTCATCTTCCAGCAGGTCCTCCCGCTGAAGAGCTGAAACCAACACTGATCGAACCACCGTTTTTCGGTGGTTCTTTTTTTACCGAATATTTTATACGCGCATTAATTTATAAAATCATTCATTTATTCAGAGAGATTTAAGTGTGTTTTCTTACTATTTTCTTGACATAGTTTTTGAATTTGTTCAAAAACATTTCAGAAAAACGGACAATAGTGAGGAAAACAGTATGAGTAACGAAACTGCAGCGAAACGTCTCCCCTCCGTCGAGAAACCCTGGATGCAGTTCTTCAGTGAAGAAGCACAAAACGCCGTCGTCCCGAAGGAGACCCTCTATGAGGCTCTGCTCCGGCGGAACCACGGCTATGAATCGAACATCGCCCTCAATTATTTCGATAATAAGATCACTTACGGGAAACTGTTCGATCATGTCAACAACGCCGCCGCGGCCTTTGCCTCGCTGGGCATCAAAACCGGCGACGTTGTAGCCTGCGCCTCCGTCACCATTCCGCAGATGATCTACTCCATGTACGGTCTGTCCAAGCTGGGCGCCACCATCATGACCCTGGACCCCCGCCTTTCAGCGGAGGCCATGCTCGATTTCGTGCACCGCTCCGGCGCCCGGGTCCTGTTGCTCATCGACACTTTTTATGAGAAGCTCTGGAGAGATCTGGCAGACTCCGATCTCGAACAGATCATCATTATCTCCCCCGACGACTCCCTTCCGAAGACCCTGCGTTTTCTCAAGCAGTTCAAGATGCCGGCTCCCAAAGTCCAGGAGACCGAAAAGGTCATCACCTGGAAGACGTTCGCGAAACGCGGGACGACCGACCCGAAGGCCTCTTACACTGCCGCTTACGGAGAAAATAACTGTGCTGCCATCACCCTGACCGGCGGCACGACCGGCATGCCCAAGGGAGTCCGCATCTCCAATGACGGCTTCAGTTCCATCGCCACCGCGTTCGAGTACTGTGGCGTGCGCTACACCAGAGACCAGCGCTTTTTGAACATCATCCCCTCTTTCGCCTCCTACGGCATCGTCGCCAGTCTCCACATGCCGCTCTGCCTCGGGCTCGAGGACGTCATCATTCCGAAATTCGACCAGGAGAAGGTCGGGCATTACGTCAAAAAGTACCGTCCGGCCCACACCCTCATGGTCCCCGCGCACTACGAGAAGCTCATGAACAGCAAGGAGATGCAGAACGGCTTCGACCTGAGTTTCTTTGAGACCGCGGGCTCCGGCGGCGACACCATGAACGCCGGAACGGAAGCGAAACTCAACGGGTTCCTCCGGGACCACGGCAGCCGCTTCCCCCTGTCTCAGGGCTACGGCATGAGCGAAGTCAGTTCGGCCGCCAGCTGTTACTGCAACGGGAACTTCCGCTCCCTCAGTGTCGGCTATCCGCTGCTCACCAATACCATCGCCATCTTCAAGCCGGAGACCACGGAGGAACTCGGCTACAACGAAGAAGGCGAGATCTGCATGACCGGCCCCGGCAACATGCTGGGCTACCTTAACGACCCGGAGGAGACCGCCAAAGTCATGATCGAGCACCCGGACGGCAAAGTCTGGATCCACAGCGGCGACGTCGGCTATATCGACGAAGACGGCTTCCTGTTCATCAAAGGGCGCATCAAGAGAATGGTCACCATGTATAACGGACACAAGATCTTCCCCGCCCAGGTCGAGAGCGTCATCGGCAAGCACGCCTCCATCAACAGCTGCGCTGTCGTCGGTGCCAAAGACCCGGACCACACGCAGGGTGAAAACCCCGTCGCGTTCGTCGTCCTCAAGGAGGATGCCGATCAGGACAAGGTGCTGAGCGACCTTCACACCATGTACATCGACCAGCTCGATGACCTGGCCCGTCCCGTCGACACCGTCGTCATCGACACCATGCCCCGGGAAGGAATGGGCAAGATCGCATATAATAAGCTGTCTGATGACTACAACAAATCGCAAAAAACAGGCTGAATGCCATAAAAAAGAACCACCCGAACGGGTGGTTCTTTTTGGTTGGTCTTTAGCCGAAGTATCTCTCCAGGAGACCCTTGAAGGCTTTGCCGTGACGGGCTTCGTCGCGGGCCATCTCGTGAACGGAGTCGTGGATGGCGTCGAGGCCGAGCTCTTTGGCCTTCTTGGCCAGTTCGGTCTTGCCTTCGGTGGCGCCGAATTCGGCGTCGACTCTCATCTCAAGGTTCTTCTTGGTGGAGTCGGTCAGGACTTCGCCGAGCATCTCGGCAAAACGGGAGGCGTGGTCTGCCTCTTCAAAGGCAGCCTTTTCCCAGTAGAGGCCGATCTCCGGATAACCTTCCCGGAACGCGACACGGGACATGGCAAGATACATGCCGACTTCGGAGCACTCGCCGTTGAAGTTCTCGCGAAGGCCTGCTTTGATCTCTTCGGGGACGTCGGAAGCGATGCCGACCACGTGCTCGGCAGCCCAGTTCATGTCGCCGCCCATCTCATTGAATTTGGACGCGGGGGCTTTACAGATGGGGCATACGAAATCGGCCGGAAGGGACTCGCCTTCATAGACGTAACCGCAGATGCTGCAAACAAATTTCTTCATAATAAAATACCTCCATAAAACTATTGTTTATCGTTACCATAGTAAGGGTTTCCGCCTCGGTTTGTCAATGACAACTGACGAAGTTTTAACAAAAAAGCCTCCGCGAAAGCGGAGGCCGTTTTCTTTAGTCGCCCAGCAGGGACTGGAGGATCTCCAGACCCTTGTCGATCTCTTCGATGGTGATGGTCAGCGGCGGCAGGAAGCGCAGGACGTTTCCATGGGCCGTCAGGGTCAGAAGCCCTCTCGCAGCCAGAGCCTGCGACGTCTGTGCCGCGTCGGCGCCGATCATTTCCAGGCCGATCATGAGGCCCTTGCCTTTAATGGACTTGATGTTGCCGGAGCGCATGTTCATGACTGCGGCGGCGATGTAGTTGCCCTTTTCCCGGACCTCCAGCAGAAGCTGGTCGTCGAGGGTCTTCAGGACCTCCAGCGCGGCCGCTGCCGCGACGGGGTTGCCGCCGAAGGTGGAACCGTGGTCGCCCTTTCCGAGGGTGCCCCGCGCTTTTTCCGACACGAGGAAGCCGCCCATGGGCAGACCGCCGGCAATGCCCTTCGCGAAGGACACCGCGTCCGGTTCGATGTCGTAGTCCTGGAACGCGAACAGCGTGCCCGTCCGGCCGACGCCGGTCTGGACTTCATCGATGAGCAGGAGCCAGTCGTTCTTCTGACAGTATTCCGCGACGGTCTTCACATACTCCTTGTCGAGCACGTTGACGCCGCCCTCTCCCTGGACCAGTTCCATCATGACGGCGCAGACGGTGTCGTCGGCGGTCATGGCCAGTTCGGAGAAATCGTTGGCCTTCACGTAGCGGAACCCGTCCGTGAACGGGAAGAAATACTGGTGGAACATATCCTGTCCCGTGGCGTCCAGCGTGGTGATGGTGCGCCCGTGGAAGGAGTCTTTCAGGGTCAGGATGGTGGACCGCCCTTCCCCGTATTTGTCATAGCTGTATTTCCGGGCCAGCTTGATGATGCCCTCGTTGGCCTCCGCGCCGGAGTTGCCGAAGAACACGCCGCTCATGCCCGTCCGGGTGCAGAGCTGTTCCGCGAGAAGCGCGCAGGGCTCGGTGTAGTACAGGTTCGACATGTGGCCGAGTTTCTGCGCTTGTTCGTAAATCGCCTTCGCCCAGTTCTCGTTGCCGTAGCCGATGGAATTGACGCCGATACCGCTCGTGAAGTCGATATACTCGTTGCCTTCCTCATCGTAGACCGTGGCGCCCTTGCCGTGGGTAATGGCAATAGGGTTGCGGCCGTAGGTGCCGATGATGTACTGCTCGTCCAGCGCCATCAGTTCTTTTGTCGTCATGTGTTGTCCTCCCCTCTCCAGACCATGGTCCCGATACCTTTGTGGGACAGGACCTCAATGAGGATGGAATGCGGGATGCGCCCGTCCAGGATATGGGTCCGGGCAACGCCGTTTTTCACCGCGAACTCGCAGCACTCGACCTTCGGGATCATGCCGCCCTGCAGGACGCCGGACGCCTTCAGTTCCGGGATGTCGTCGAGCGTCATGCGGCTGATGAGGGTGGACTCGTCGTTCTTGTCCTCCAGGACACCGGAGATGTCCGTGAGCAAAATGAGTTTGGCCGCATGGCAGGCAATGGCGATGCGCGCCGCGGCGGTATCGGCATTGATGTTGTAGCACTTGTTGCCGTCGATGCCCTGGGCCACCGTGGAGATGACCGGGATCATGCCGCTGCCGATGGTGTGGTAGATGACCTCGGGGTCGATGTTGACGATCTCGCCCACCAGCCCATAGTCGAACCCGTCGCCTTTGTCCATCTTCACGGCCTGGATCATGTTGTCGTCCATGCCGGAGAGGCCGACTGCCTTGCCGCCGGCGTCATTGATGAGCTTGACGAGGTCCTTGTTGACCTTGCCGCAGAGGACCATCTGGACGATGTCCATGGTCTCCTCGTCGGTGTAGCGCAGACCGTTGACGAACCTGCTCTCGTGGCCGGTCTTTTTCAGCATGTCGGAGATGTCGGGACCGCCGCCGTGGACCACGATGACCCGGACCCCGACCAGCGACAGCATGACGATATCGTCGATGACCGCTTTCCGGAGCTCTTCCGAGATCATGGCGTTGCCGCCATACTTGATGACGATGGTTTTTCCGTAATACCGCTGGATGTACGGGAGCGCCTCGATGAGCGTCTGAGCCCGCTGTTCCGGCGAGATGTTCAAAGTGTTGATGTTATCCATAATCGTTCTCCTAAAGGCGTTATCAGGTCCGATAGTCGCCGTTGATCTTCACGTAGTCGTAGGTGAGGTCGCAGCCCCAGCAGGTGGCCTCGGCCGTGCCCTCCGACAGGCGGATGTCGATGATGACCTCTTCTTCCGAAAGGACCTTTTTGGCAAGCTCTTCCGAGAAGTCGAGCCCCCGCCCGTTTTCGCAGACCGGCACGCGGCCGGCTTCCGAGGCAAACGCGATGTCCACCGTCTCCGGGTCGAAGTCCGCGCCGGAATAGCCCATGGCGCAGAGCACGCGGCCCCAGTTGGCGTCGGCGCCGAAGATGGCCGCCTTGGTCAGCGAAGAGTTGATGACGCTCTTGCCGAGGACTTCCGCCTTCGCTTCGTCGGCTGCTCCGGAGACCCGGCAGGTCATGAGGTGCGTGGCCCCTTCTCCGTCCTTTGCCATGAGGCGGCAGAGGTAGAGGCAGACCTCATAGAGGGCCGTCCGGAAGACTTCGTAGTCCTCCCCTTCTGCGGCGATGCATGCATTCTCCGCCAGGCCGTTGGCCAGGACGATGCAGGTATCGTTCGTGGACATATCGCCGTCCACCGAAATGCGGTTGAAAGTCTTCCCCACGACGTCCCGGAGCGCTTTCTCCAGGAGCTCCGCCGAGACGGCGGCGTCGGTGGTGACATAGCAGAGCATGGTGCCCATCTGCGGATGGATCATGCCGCTGCCCTTGGAGACCCCGCCGATGTGCGCCGTCTTCCCGCCGACGGTGAACTCATAGGAGATCTCCTTCTTCACGGTGTCGGTGGTCATGATGGCTTTTGCAAAGGCGTCGGAGCCCTCCGCAGTCGGAGAGAGTTGCTCAGCCAGAGCCGGCAGAGCCGCCTCAATGGCCTCGACATTCAGCCGGACCCCGATGACGCCGGTGCTGGAGACCAGGACCTCGGAAGCGGGCACGTCGAGCGCTTCGCTGACCAGGGCCAGTTCCTTGCGGGCCGTCTCGTCTCCCTCAGGGGCACAGGCGTTGGCGATGGAGCTGTTGGCGATGACCGCCCGGGCTTTCCCGCCCTTCAGCTGCTCCATGTCCAGGAGGACCGGCGCCGCCTTCACGCAGTTGGTCGTAAAAACGCCTGCGGCGGCGCAGGAGGCCTCGGAGACCAGAAGACCGAGGTCATTCTTGTCCGCGGGCGAAGAGGGCTTGATGCCCGCCCGCAGGCCGGCTGCGGCGAAGCCCTTTGCGGCGCAGAGACCGCCGGGGACCTGTTTCATGGTGTTCTCTCCTTAAAAATCGAGTTTCTCGTAAAAGTCGGTGCCTTCAAAGGTGGCGTAGTAATCCTTCGGGGTCTCGGCCCGTCGGATGAGCTCCACGCTGCCGTCCTCTTTGAGGAGCAGCTCGGCACACTTCAGTTTTCCGTTGTAGTTGTAGCCCATGGAGTAGCCGTGGGCGCCGGCGTCGTGGATGAAGAGATAGTCGCCCATCTCGATCTCCGGCAGCTTGCGGTCGATGGCGAACTTGTCGCTGTTCTCACACAGGGAGCCGGTGACGTCGTAGACGTGGTCGCAGGGCGCGTCTTCCTTGCCGAGGACCGTGATATGGTGGTAGGCGCCGTAGATGGCGGGACGCATGAGGTTCACCGCGCAGGCGTCGACACCGATGTATTCCTTGTAGATGTGTTTTTCATGGATGGCCTTCGTGACCACGGCGCCGTAGGGCGCCAGCATGAAGCGGCCCATCTCGGTGTAGATGGATACATCGCCCATGCCCGCCGGGACCAAAGTCTCTTCATACGCCTTGCGGACGCCCTCACCGATGACGAGGATGTCGTTCGGGGTCTGGTCGGACTTGTAGGCCACGCCGACGCCGCCGGACAGGTTGATGAAGCGGATGTCCGCGCCGGTCGCGTCCCGCAGCTCGATGGCCAGTTCAAAGAGCTCCTTCGCGAGCTTCGGATAGTACTCGTTCGTGACGGTGTTGGAGGCGAGGAAAGCGTGGATGCCGAAGTATTTGACACCCTTCTCCATCATGGTTTTATAGGCCTCGATCATCTGGGCCTTGGACATGCCGTACTTCGCATCGCCGGGGTTGTCCATGATGCCGTTGGACAGCGTGTAGACACCGCCCGGGTTGTAGCGGCAGCTCATGGTCTCCGGCAGCTGTCCGCCGCAGGCCTCCTCGCAGAAGTCGATGTGAGTG
>CAJGDU010000018.1 GCA_904502175.1 Clostridiaceae bacterium | reverse complement strand
TTCGATCGGAACATCCGCTTCCGCATCGACGATCTCGATCTGACCCACGGAGACCACGGGACAATGCTTCTGCCGGAAGATCAGGTCCTCATGGCGATCAAGATCCCCGGCTCCGCTCCTCTGTGGCTCGCGCACATTCTCAGCGAACTCGGCATCTTCTCGAACTCCTTCTCGAAATACGGAAGGTGTTACCAGAAGGTCTTTGAGGAACTGCGTAGACGCAGGCTCTATACTACGACGATTACGGAGGTCGACCAAAGTGCTTGATATGTTTACCCCAACGACAATGTCAACGGGCCATTCTGTGATTTGTATCCTGCTGGCATTGGTGTTGGGTATCGGAACTGCAGGAGTATTCTCGTTCAAATACCGTCATACCGCCTCTATGGCCCTGACCCTGGCCATCATGCCAGCTTCCATCGGTCTGGTCATCATGCTGGTCAACGGCAACATCGGAGCCGGTGTCGCTGTCGCAGGCGCGTTCGCCCTGGTCCGTTTCCGGAGTGTTCCCGGAACCGCGCGTGAGATCGCCGCTATTTTCGCGGACATGGCCATCGGCCTGGCCTGCGGTATGGGAGAACTCCTGCTGGCGATCATCTTCTTCGGCATCATGTCCGTGGTCGTCATCGGTCTGACCCTGTTGGGCTTCGGTGAGCGGGCGAGCAAAATGCGGACGCTCCGCATCACCATCCCGGAGGAACTCGATTACAACGAGCTGTTCGACGACCTCCTGAAGCGCTATACCATCCACCATGAGCTGGTCCGTGTGAAGACCACCAACATGGGAACGCTGTATGAACTCTACTTCGAAGTCATCCTGAAGGACGAGAGCAAGTCGAAAGAGTTTCTCGACGCCCTCCGCTGTCGCAACGGCAACCTGACCGTTTCCATCGGCCGCGTCGTCGAAAAGAACACACTGTAAACCAAATAATGCGGCCGGGAGTTGGTTCCCGGCCGTCTTTTTATGTTATAATCTCTGCGGATTGGTAATCAATGCATTTTTTAGGAGGTATTCTATGTCCTGTAACTGCAAGAAACCCGGAACGGGCGGCGAACGCTATGTTCCGGTCGAAGAACGCACGGGCGATGTATCAGTCGTCTATTTCACGAGAGACCTGTCTGCCGAAGGCCTGAGAAAAGCCTATGCCAAAGTGGCGGATGGCCTCGACGGCAAACTGGCCGTCAAGCTCCACACCGGCGAGCCGAACGGCCCGAACATCATTCCGCGCCCCTGGGTGAAGGAGCTCCTGGAGAAGGACCTGCCCGGCGCCACCGTCGTCGAGACCAATACGTTCTATGACGGCGCCCGCCTGACCACCGAGGACCACCGCAAGACGCTCGAGACCAACGGCTGGACCGCGTTCACGGAAGTCGACATCATGGATGAGGACGGCAATACACTGTTGCCCGTCAAAGGCGGCAAATGGTTCGAGAACATGTCGGTCGGCACCCACATGCTGGACTACGACTCCTTCCTGGCGCTCACCCATTTCAAGGGCCATGTCATGGGCGGCTTCGGCGGCTCCAACAAGAATATCGGCATCGGCTGTGCCTCCGGCAACGAGGGCAAGAAGTGGATCCACCAGAAAGAGGGGTCCGACGACATGTGGTCCATCGCCGAAGAAGAACTCATGGAGCGCATGGCGGAGTCCACGAAGGCCACCATCGACTACTTCGCGGGCCACATCTCCTATGTCAATGTCCTGCGGAACATGTCCGTCTCCTGCGACTGTGAAGGCGTTGCCGCGGCTCCTGTCGTCACGCCGAACATCGGCATCCTCGCGTCCAAGGACATCGTGGCCATCGACAACGCGTCTGTCGACCTCGTTTACGCTCTCTCGGAGGAGGACCATCACGACCTCGTGGAACGGATGGAGACCCGTCACGGCCACCGTCAGCTGACCTATATGAAGGAACTCGGCATGGGCAACGACAAGTATGTGCTCATCGACCTCGACAACGGGGAAGCGGAGATCCTTCCCGCCGACGCGGTCACGCATGTCGTCCCGTTCGAAGGCTGAACAAAAAAGAAAAGACCCGCCTGAAAAGGCGGGTTCTTTTGTTTATAGCTTTGCTCTGTCGTTGACCGACTTGACGAACGCGCGGTCCATCTTGTCGACCCGGCGGTCGTAGGTGATGAGACCGTTGATCTCGCCCTCGACATCGGACAGCTGCGTGAAGACGCAGGCAGAGAGCCCTCGCGGGATGTTATCGATGATGCGCTTCTCATAGATTTTCTTATACGCCCGCTGGAGACGCCACTTCGTGAAGTACATGCGGTATCCGAAGGGGATAGCATCGCTCTTCATGTGGCCCTGGACGGGGCGGGAGAAGCCGCCGAACTCCGAGAGGAGGTAGCAGCGCGGGTCCTTCGGCACCCAGATGGGGGTGAAGTAGATGTGCTTCGAGACGAAGTCGCCGGTGCCCTGGTCGTGCCAGCCGCTGGTACGGTCGATGGTCCGGGTGGGGTCCTGCGCGGCGATGGCTTCCGAAATGCGGTCGGAGTCGAACTGGCCCCAGCCCTCGTTGAAGGGGACCCACATGGCCAGAGAGACGACATTTTTCAGAAGGTCTACGGTCTCGAAGGTCTCGCGCTCGAACTCGGCGCGGCCCGCGGCATCGGAGCGCGCGAACAGCTTGTATGCCGTGGCGGTGTTGTCCTTGAACATGATGTTCAGGAAGGGGAGGACCGCGATCATCAGCGGGTTGTAGGCCCCGCCGCCGTTGACCATGTCCTGCCAGACCAGGATGCCCATCTTGTCACAGTGATAGTACCAGCGGAGCGGTTCGATCTTGATATGTTTGCGGACCATGGTGAAGCCCATGTCCTTCAGCAGTTTGATGTCGTCGACCATGGCCTCTTCGGTGGGCGGCGTCAGCAGCCCGTCGGGGTAATAGCCCTGGTCGAGGACGCCGTTGTGGAAGTAGGGTTCGTTGTTGAGCCACAGCCGGGAGATGCCGTTCCTGTCGGGCCCCACCGAGAACTTCCGCATGCCGAAATAGGACTGTACGGTGTCGGCGATGAGTCCGTTCGAGTTGACGGCGGTCACGGAGAGGTCGTACAGGAAGGGGTGTTCCGGCGACCAGAGTTTGGCGTCTTTCATGGGGACGGAGAGGACTTCTCCGGTCTTTCCTCTGACTTCGGCGATCTGCTTTCCGCCGTCCAGGACCTGAAGGGTGACATTCGGCGACGCGCCGGTGACCGTGACGCGGAGGACTTCCTCATCGATGTCGGGGACCAGCAGAAGGTCTTCCACATAGCCCTTGTTCACGCTCTCCATCCACACGGTGCCCCAAATGCCGGACTGGCCGGGATACCAGATGCTGCCGGGCTTCGAGACCTGTTTTCCGCGGGCGATGTACGACCGGTCGGTGGGGTCCAGGACTTTCAGCGTCAGGACGTTTTCTCCCTCACGGAGGAACTCCGTCACATCGAAGGTGAAGGGGAGGAAGCCGCCTTTGTGCGTGCCGAGGTCCCTGCCGTTCAGCGCGACCTCACAATAGTAGTCCACCGCGGTGAAATGCAGCAGGGTGATCTCTTTCAGGAATGCTTCGTCGACCGAGAATACTTTCCGGTAATAGAGCGCGTCGGTCTCCCCGACGGGCTTTTCCACACCGGAGAGCTGCGTCTCGGGGGAGAAGGGGACCAGGATGGTGCCCTGATAGTCCTTCAGCGTCTCGCGCTCGGACAGGATGGCGTAGTCCCAGGGGCCGTTCAGGCAGAGCCAGCCGTCCCTCTGAAGCTGGGGACGGGGGTACTCGGAAAGCGGCATGGAACGGTCGACGGTCTGGGTATACTTCGAATTGAGGTTCATGATCACAGTCCTCCTTTGGCTCTATTCTAAACCAAAGACAGTGAATCGCCAAACTTTTTATAATGTACTTAAAATTAGGGGTTGTATTTTTATGGGAAAGCTCTATAATAGTTTTAGCACTCAGAAAGAAAGAGTGCTAAACCACGGTAATAATTTCAATTCACGATACAGGAGGAACCTATCATGACCATCAAACCAGTAGCAGACAGAGTGCTCATCAAGACTGTCGAGGCAGAGGAGACCACCCAGAGCGGCATCCTTCTCGCAGCGGCTGCCCAGGAAAAACCCCAGATCGCGGAAGTCATCGCCGTCGGCCCCGGCGGAATGGTGGAAGGCGTCGAAGTGGGCATGTTCCTGAAGCCCGGTGACAAAGTCATCGTCGGCAAGTACACCGGCACCCAGGTCAAGGTCGGCCAGGACGAATACACCATCGTCCGTCAGTCCGACGTCCTCGCCATCGTGGAATAAGCATTCGAATATCATATAAAAGAGGTAAGTTATCATGGCAAAACAGATCATTTTCGGCGAAGAGGCCCGCAAGGCCCTTCAGACCGGTATCGACAAACTGTCTGACACGGTCAAGATCACCCTCGGTCCCAAGGGCCGCAACGTGGTCCTGGACCGCAAATACGGCGCGCCGCTCATCACCAATGACGGTGTGACCATCGCTAAAGAGATCGAACTGGAAGACGCGTTCGAGAACATGGGCGCCCAGCTCGTCAAGGAAGTCGCCACCAAGACCAACGACATTGCCGGCGACGGTACCACCACCGCCACGCTGCTGGCGCAGGCTCTGGTCCGGGAAGGCATGAAGAACGTTGCCGCCGGCGCCAACCCCATGGTCGTCAAGAAGGGCATCCAGGCCGCTGTAGACGCTGCCATCGAGTCCGTCAAGGAGAACGCCAAACCGGTCTCCAGCTCTGCGGATATCGCCCGGGTCGCCACCGTCTCTTCCGCCGATGAATACGTGGGTCAGCTCATTGCCGACGCCATGGACAAAGTCTCTTCCGACGGCGTCATCACCGTCGAGGAGTCCAAGACAGCGGAAACCACCTGCGATGTCGTCGAAGGCATGCAGTTCGACCGCGGCTATCTGTCTCCCTACATGGTCACCGATACCGAGAAAATGGTCGCCGAGATCGAAGACGCCCTCATTCTCATCACCGATAAGAAGATCACCAACATCCAGGAGATCCTCCCGCTGCTCGAGACCATCGTCAAGACCGGTCAGAAGCTCGTCATCATCGCGGAGGACATCGAAGGCGAAGCCCTCGCCACGCTGCTCCTGAACAAGATCCGCGGCACCTTCACCTGCGTTGCCGTCAAGGCCCCCGGCTTCGGCGACAGACGGAAGGAAATGCTGCAGGATATCGCCATCCTCACCGGCGGAACGGTCATCACCTCCGACCTCGGTCTGGAGCTGAACACCACCACGGTCGACCAGCTCGGCCGCGCTTCCCAGGTCAAGATCTCCAAGGATGACACCATCATCGTCAAGGGCGCCGGCGCCAAAGACCAGATCGCTGCCCGTGTCGAGCAGATCAAGGCCCAGATCGAGACCTCCACGTCCGACTACGACAAAGAGAAACTCCAGGAACGCCTTGCCAAACTGGCCGGCGGTGTCGCGGTCATCCATGTCGGTGCCGCGACCGAGACCGAGATGAAGGAGAAGAAACTCCGTATCGAAGACGCGCTTGCCGCTACCAAGGCTGCCGTCGAAGAGGGAACGGTCGCCGGAGGCGGCACGGCCCTCATCAACGCCATTCCCACCGTCGCCGCTCTTCTTGAGAAAGAAGAGGACGCGGACATGGCCACCGGCATCAAGATCGTCCTGAAGGCCATCGAAGAGCCGGTCCGCCAGATCGCGAAGAACGCGGGCCTCGAAGGTTCCGTCATCATCGACGCCATCAAGAAGTCCGACAAGGTCGGCTATGGCTTCGACTTCGCCACCGAGCAGTATGTCGACATGTTCGAAGCCGGCATCCTGGACCCCGCAAAGGTCACCCGTTCCGCGCTGCAGAACGCGGCTTCCGTCGCCGCCATGGTCCTGACGACCGAGTCTCTGGTCGCCGACAAGCCGGACCCCGCCGCCGACGCCGCGCAGGCTGCCGCCATGGCAGCCGCTGCCCAGGGCGGAATGTATTGAGCATAATGTAATCGAAAAACAGTCCTCTTCGGAGGGCTGTTTTCGGTTTTTTCCCTTGCGTTCGCCCTTCCGTTGTTTTATAGTATTAAACTAATAAAGCATTTTAGAAAGTAACAAGGAGTGGTTTACGATGATTTGGAACCCGTCCAAAGAGTGTATGGACCGCGATCAGCTGCATGAACTGCAGAGCGCTCGTCTGAGAAAGATCGTGGAACATATCTACTATGGCAACGAGTACTATCGAAACAAGATGCAGGAAGTCGGCCTGGAGCCCACGGACATCAAGGGCATTGAGGACCTTTCCAAGCTTCCGTTTACCACCTATGAAGACCTGCGGAACACCTATCCCTTCGGCATGCGGTCTGTCCCCATGTCCCAGTGCGTCCGTCTGCAGTCTTCCTCCGGCACCACCGGCAAACCGAAGATCGCCCTCTACACCCGGAAAGATGTCGACATCTGGTCCGAAGGCGTGGCCCGTTCCATGGCCATGGCCGGTGTGACGGAAGACGACATCGTGCTGGTCTCTTACGGCTACGGTCTCTTCACCGGCGGTCTGGGCGCCCATTACGGCGCTGAAAAACTCGGCGCTCTGGTCATTCCTATGGGCACCGGCAACACCAAGAAACTCATCGACATGATGATCGACTGCAAAGCCACGGTCATCTGCTGTACGCCTTCCTACCTTCTGCACATCGCCGAAGAACTCGAGGCCCAGGGCAGAGTCGGGGAGATCTCCCTGCGCTGCTCCATCAACGGCGCCGAGCCCTGGTCCGACGAGATGCGGGAGCAGATCGAGAAACGCCTCGGCATCAAGGCCTATGACATTTATGGTCTGACCGAGATTTCCGGCCCCGGCGTCGCCACTGACTGCGACTACCACAAAGGTCTCCACATCTGGGAAGACCATTTCCTGCCGGAAGTCATCAATCCCGAGACCGGCGAACAGCTGCCGGAGGGCTCCGAAGGCGAACTGGTCATCACCACGCTGACCAAAGAGGGCCAGCCCCTCATCCGTTACCGTACCAGAGACATCACCCGTCTCGAGTATGACAAGTGCCCCTGCGGCCGCACCATGGCCCGCATCCAGCGCTTCAAGGGACGTTCCGACGACATGCTCATCATCAAGGGCGTCAACGTCTTCCCGTCCCAGGTGGAAGCCGCCCTGCTCAACGTCGACGGCGTCACCCCGAACTACTTCATGACGGTCGACCGTGTCGGCAACTCCGACACCCTCGAAGTGGCCGTCGAAGTCGAAGACCGTTTCTTCTCCGATGACATGTCCGAACTGGAGGCCCTCAGCGCGAAGGTCAAGAACCAGCTGAAGTCCGCCATCGGCCTCAACGCGAAAATCAAACTGGTCGAGCCCAACGGCCTGGAACACAGCCAGGGCAAGACCGTCCATGTTCTCGACAAGAGAAAACTCTACGACTAAGGAGGAACCACCATGACCGTCAAACAGTTATCTGTCTTTCTGGAAAACCGGGAAGGCCGTCTGCAGCAGATCTTCAACATCCTGAAAGAGGCGAACGTCAACGTGGTCTCCGTCAGTATCGCAGAGACTTCCGACTACGGCATCGTCCGCATGATCGTCTCCGATGTCGACGGCGCGCTGGCTGCGCTGAAAGCCAAGAACATCACGGCGAAGGTCGTCGATGTCCTGGCCGTCAACATCTCCCATGAGGTGGGCAGCCTTTCGACGCTGCTGAACGCCATTGCCGAAGCCGGTATCAACATCAAGTACATGTACGGCCTCTCGACAGGGGACACGGGCGCCTCCATCGCCTTCAAGACCGACGACCTGGAGGGCACCGAAAAAGCGCTGGCTCCGCTGAATGTCCAGTACTACACCCCCGAATCCCTCGAAAACGTCGAATAAACGAACCTGACGAACGCTCCGCCTTTCCGGCGGGGCGTTCTTGACTTTTCCACCTCTTTGCCTTATATTGGCTATGATTTATAGCCTTTATTAATATAAGAGGTAGCTTATGTCGAAAATTGCTTCCGCGTTCCGCGACACGAGTGAGCGGTCCGCGTTATATCCGCTTCGGCGGTTTCTGGCGAGCGATGTCTTCAGCCTCATGTTGGTGGCGCTGGCCTTTGTCTTCATCTGCTTCAACTGGATCATTCCGGGCGCGTTTGCCATGGGCATCGTCGCGTCCCTCATCCTCATCCTGTCCGACGACATCGTCTCCATTTTCCTGCCGGTCATGCTCATCGCGTCCTTCGGCATCCAGGCAGACGACTCTCTGTGGGACTATATGGCGCTGGCGCCGCTGGCGGCGTTTCCCATCTTCGCGTTCCCGTTCCACCACATCGTCTACCGGGAACGGGACAAGTCCAAAGCGAGCCGTCCCGGCGCGCTGCTGCTGCCCATGATCCTCGTGTCCATCACGAACTTCCTCGGCGGCATCGGCACCATCCCGCCGGAGTCCTATTTCAGCCCGACGTCCCTCGTCTACATGTTCGCGCTGGGCTTCATGATCGTCATCGTCTATTTCCTGGTCTATAACCATCTGGGGGCGGGGAAGAACTATACGACGCGGATCGATCTGCGCATTTCGAAAATGGCCTGTTTCCTCATGCTGTTCATCATCCTCGCGGTCGCGGAGGGCTATGTGGAGCGCTGGGCGAAGTTCATCGCCGACCCCGGCATCCTGTACTTCCAGTGGCGGAACAACGCGAGTACGCTCATCATGATGGCCATGCCGTTCGCGTTCTACATGTCGGCACGGAAGTTCCGCTATATCATTCTGCCGTTCATCGCCTACGCGGCCATGATCATGCTCGGTTCCCGGGGCGGACTCATCCTCGGCGGACTCGAGTTTATGGCGCTGCTCATTGTCGACATCATCCTGGACAAGCGGCACCGCAAACACCTGGCCGGCATTTTCGCCGTGCTGTTCTTTGGCGCGCTGTTCCTGTTCCCGCAGATCGAGCAGCTCATGGAGTATACCCTGGGCCGCATGACCGCGGCGGACCAGTACAGCATCCGTCTGGGCCTCTGGCGCCGCTCGGTGGAAGACTTCCACCGCAACCCCATCTTCGGTATGGGCCTCGGCTACATGGGCAACCGGGACATCCACCCGTCCAAGGCGGCGTCCCTCTGCTGGTATCATTCCTCGCTGCCGCAGGTGTGGGGCAGCTTCGGCATCGTCGGTCTTCTGACCTACGGCTACCAGATGATCTGCCGCTGGCGCTTCCTGACGAAGCAGCAGTCCATGTTCGGCTACACGGTCATCGCCTCGTTCCTCGGACTCGAGCTCATGTCCCTGGTCAACCCCGGCATCTTTGCCATGTTCTATCTACTCATCATCTCCATGGAGTTCTTCATCCTGGAGAAATACCGCTTCCCGGAGATCCATATGAAACTGGAAGTGGAACTGGGAGAGGGGTCCCATCTGACCTTCTCCGAAGACGCATTCCCCAAAGAAGAAGGAGCTGAAGCTTAACTTATGGGCAGTACCGGACTCATTATTGTCCTTGTCATCTGTGTGTTACTGTCGGGTTTCTTCTCGGCCTCGGAGACCGCGTACTCCAGTGCCAGTGAGATCCGCCTGAAGGCCCTGGAACAGGAAGGCAGCAAACGCGCCGCCAGAGCCCTGAAGATATTAGACGAATACGACGCGCTGCTGTCGACCATCCTTATCGGCAACAACATCGTGAATATCGGCGCCTCCGCCATTGCCACCGTGCTCTTCGTACGGGCGCTGGGCGACATCGGCGCCACCTGGTCCACCATCGTCATGACAGCTGTCATCCTGGTGTTCTCGGAAGTCACCCCCAAGTCCATCGCCAAAGAGATGCCGGAACAGTTCTCCATGTCGGTGGCCCCCGCCGTGAAGGGCCTCATGGTCCTGTTCTACCCGTTCAACAAGCTGTTCGGCTGGTGGAAAGCGCTCATCGCGAAGCTGTTCGGCGTCCAGGCGACCGAAGAGGTCACCGAGGGCGAGTTCCTGACCATGGTCGAGGAAGCGGAGAGCGGCGGCGGCATCGAGCGGGAAGACTCCGAGCTCATCCACAGCGTGCTGGAGTTCAACGACATTGAGGTCGCGGACATCTTCACGCCCCGCGTGGACATCATCGCGGTCCCGCTGCACGCCTCGAAGGAGGACGTGGTCAAAGTCTTCACGGAGAACGACGTCTCCCGTCTGCCGGTCTATGACGAGGACATCGACGACATCGTCGGCATCCTGCACATGAAAGACTTCTTTGAGGAGGTCTACACCAAAGACCGCCGTCTGGCCGACGTCATCACCGAACCTATCTTCGTGCCGCCCAGCATGAAGATCTCCCGCGCGCTCACGCTTCTGCAGCAGAAGCGCAACCACATGGCCGTGGTCTCCGACGAGTTCGGCGGCACCGACGGCATCATCACCATGGAGGACATCCTGGAAGAGCTGGTCGGGGAGATCTACGACGAGCACGACGACGTGGAGAAAGACATCGTCAAGACCGGACGGGACAGCTATATCGTCCGCTGCAGCACCGAACTGGAAGACATGTGCGAGTACTTCGGCAAAGAGGTGCCGGAGTCCGAGTCCAATACCGTGGCCGGCTGGGTCATGGAGCTCTTCGGCGAGATCCCGAAACGGGACGATGAGACGCAGTACGAGAACCTGCTCATCTCGGTCCTGAAGACGGATAACCGCCGTGTGGAGCAGATACGTGTGAGGGTTTTACCGGATGAAAAGTCTGACCATCCAGAAGAATGACGCGGACCAGCGGCTCGACAAGTTCCTCTCGAAGAACCTGCCGAACCTGCCGCAGTCCCTTCTGTACAAGTACATTCGCAAAAAGCGCATCAAGGTCAACGGCAAGCGGGCGGACATTTCGACCCGTCTGCGCGAGGGCGATGTGCTGGAGCTCTATATCAACGACGAGTTCTTTGAAAAACCGGAGCCGACCTACGACTTCCTCCACGCCGGGACGAAGCTGAACATCCTCTATGAGGATGAAAACGTCCTGGTGCTGGACAAGCCCGTCGGGCTCCTGTCCCATCCCGACGACCGGGAATACGTGGACACGCTCATCGGCCGGGTGAAGCGTTATCTCTATGAAAAAGGGGAGTACGACCCGGAGTCCGAACAGTCCTTCACGCCGGCGCTGGTCAACCGCATCGACCGCAACACCGGCGGCATCGTCCTCGCGGCCAAGACCGCGGAGGCCCTTAGGGTCCTGAACCGGAAGATGAAGGATCGGGAGATCCACAAGTTCTATCTCTGCGCGGTCCACGGAAAACCGCAGCCGGAGGCAGGCCTGCTGAAAGGGTACCTGCAGAAGGATGAGCAGAAGAACAAGGTGTTCGTCTCCCGGGACCCGCGTCCCGGCGCGAAGACCATCGAGACCAAATACCGCGTGCTCCGCTCGGAGAAGAACATGTCCCTCGTGGAAGTGGAACTCCTGACGGGCCGCACGCACCAGATCCGCGCCCATTTCGCGAGCATCGGCTGCCCGCTGGTGGGGGACGGCAAATACGGAAACAACCAGAAAAACCGGAAGCAGGGAGGACGCCGCAAGCAGTTCCTCTACTCCTATAAAACGGTCTTCGACTTCACGACCGACGCGGGTTCTCTGGAGAACCTGAACGGCAGGGTCTTTGAAGTGGAAAACGTCTGGTTTGCCGAACAGTTCCCGAACTTTCAGTAAAGAAGAGTTCGGGACTCTTTTTTTCAGCATAACAGAACATTTGTTTTGCTATTTACAATAAAAAATGGTATCATTACAATAGTTGTATCTCTAATAGAGGAAGCGATGAAATGACAACGAAGATCCTCGGCCACAGAGGGGCCAATCGCCGCGCTCCGCAGAACACGCTGCCGGCGTTTCAGGCGGCCATCGACCACGGCGCCGACGGAGTCGAATTCGACGTTCAGATGACGTCGGACGGGGTGCTGGTCATCTGTCACAACTTTACGGTGGACGAGACCTCGAACGGCACCGGTTTTGTCAACGAGCACACGTTCGAGGAACTCCGCGCGCTGGACTTCGGGTCCTGGTTCTCCGACGAGTTTGCCGGCACGAAGATCCCGACGCTGGAGGAGACCCTGGACTGCGTGAAGGATATGGAGATCCTCAATGTCGAGATCAAACACCCTACGAAGAACAAAGTGGAAGTGGTCCATAAGACCTACGACCTGGTGAAGAAAAAGGGCCTTCTGGAGAAGACCATCTTTTCGAGTTTTGACTTCGACCTCATCACCATCCTCAAACAGATCGACCCGGAGGTGCCCTGCGGCCTGCTCTACGACCCGGTCCCGGAGGAGCTGTTCGACAAGCGCCTTCTGCGCAACGAGTACCTGACGGTGGCGGAAGAGTACAAGGCGGACGCCCTGCACCCGCACTACCTGCTCACGAACTTCCCGAAGGCCTATGTCTGCCGGTGCCACGAAGCCGGCCTCATGGTCAACGTCTGGGGCATCTCGAAAGAGAGCGAACTCGAAAAGTATAAGAAACACAACCTGGATATCATCATCACCGACTGCATTTGACGAAAGGAGGGTCGTCTGTGGACCACTTTGAACTGAAGTCGAAATTCCAGCCCACCGGCGACCAGCCGGAAGCCATTGCCGCTCTGGTGGAGGGGCTGGAGAAGGGCTACAAAGAGCAGACGCTGAAAGGCGTCACCGGCTCCGGCAAGACCTTCACCATGGCCAACATCATCGCGAAGGCCAATCGCCCCACGCTCGTGCTGGCGCACAACAAGACCCTGGCGGCCCAGCTCTGCTCCGAATTCCGGGAGATGTTCCCGGACAACGCGGTGGAGTACTTCGTCTCCTACTACGACTACTACCAGCCGGAGGCCTATGTGGCGGCCACAGACACCTATATCGAGAAGGACTCGTCC
>CAJGDU010000017.1 GCA_904502175.1 Clostridiaceae bacterium | reverse complement strand
GAAGGTCCTCAAATCAGCAATGGCAAACGCTGAGGTCAAAAACATGGACACCTCGAAACTTTACGTTGCCGAGTGCTTCGTAAACCAGGGTCCGACCCTCAAGCGTATCCGTCCGAGAGCACAGGGCAGAGCTTACATCATTCGTAAGAGAACTTCCCACATCACCATCGTGCTCAAGGAAGCAGAATAACCTACGGAGGAGGAAAAAACATGGGACAGAAAGTAAACCCCACAGGTCTGCGCGTCGGCGTCATCAAAGACTGGGAATCCCGGTGGTATGCAGATGACAAAGACTTTGCCAAGACTCTCGTGGAAGACTACAAGCTCAGAAAGTTCCTTCTTGACCGTCTGAAAGCAGCCGGTGTTCCGAAGGTTGAAATCGAGCGTGATACGAAGCGCGTCAGAATCAACGTGTTCTGCGCGAAGCCCGGCATCGTCATCGGCCGCGGCGGTTCTGAGATCGACAAGCTGAAAGCGGAAGTCGAAAAGATGCTCGGCAAGCCCGTCTCCATCAACATCGTGGAGATCAAGCAGCCGGACCTCGACGCCACGCTTGTCGCGGAAAACATTGCCGGTCAGCTGGAGAGACGTGTCTCCTACAGACGCGCTGTCAAGCAGGCCATCGGCAGAACGATGAGACTTGGTGCAAAGGGTATCAAAGTCCAGGTATCCGGCCGTCTGGGCGGCGCAGAGATCGCCCGCTCGGAGAGCTACCACGAAGGCACCATCCCGCTTCAGACCATTCGAGCTGACATTGACTACGGCTTTGTCGAAGCGGCTACCACCTACGGTAGAATCGGAGTAAAAGTGTGGATCTACAAAGGTGAAGTCCTTCACGACAACACCAACAACAAGCCCAGAAGAAACCGTAACAACAGACGGGAAGGGGGAGCTAAATAATGTTGATGCCCAAAAGAGTGAAGTACAGAAGAGTACAGCGTGGACGCATGAAGGGTAAAGCGACCAGAGGCAACAAGGTCACCTACGGTGAGTACGGTCTCGTCGCTCTCGAGCCGGCATGGATCACCTCCGCTCAGATCGAAGCGGCCCGTGTCGCCATGACCCGTTACATCAAGCGTGGCGGTCAGGTCTGGATCAAGATCTTCCCTGACAAGCCCGTCACCAAAACTCCCGCCGAGACCCGTATGGGTAAAGGTAAGGGCGCCGTTGAATATTGGGTTGCCGTCGTCAAACCCGGTCGAGTCATGTTCGAACTTGCCGGTGTCGATGAAGAAGTTGCCCGCGAGGCCATGCGTCTTGCCGCCAACAAGCTTCCCATCAAATGTAAGTTCGTAGTCAAAGACCAAGAGGATGGTGAAGAATAAATGAAAGCTCAGGAACTTAGAGAGCTGTCCGCTGCAGAGCTTGACACCAAGCTTTCCGAGCTCAAAGATGAGCTTTTCAAGCTTCGTTTCCAGCAGGCCATCAACCAGCTGGAGAACCCCACCCGCATTCGTGCCGTCAAAAAGGATATCGCCCGCATCAAGACCATTCAGCGCGATGCCGAGCTCCACGGCACGGAAGGCTAAAGGAAGAGAGGTTTGAAAGCATATGAGCGAAAGAAATCTTAGAAAGACCCGCGTCGGTGTCGTCAGCAGCGACAAAATGGATAAAACGGTCGTCGTGACCGTAGCAGACAGGGTCCAGCACCCGCTTTATAAGAAGATCGTCAATCGCACTGTTAAGTATAAAGCACACGACGAAAACAACGAGTGCCGCGTAGGCGACCGCGTTCTTCTGATGGAGACCCGCCCCATGTCCAAGGACAAGAGATGGCGTGTGGTCGAGATCATTGAGAAGGCCAAGTAAATAAGGAGGAATTACTGTGATTCAGCAGCAGACACTCCTCAAGGTTGCCGACAACTCCGGTGCAAAGGAAATCATGTGCATCAAAGTGCTCGGCGGCACGAACAGGAGATACGCCAACATCGGCGACGTCATCGTAGCTTCCGTCAAGAAAGCAACACCCGGCGGCGCTGTCAAAAAAGGCGAAGTAGTTAGAGCAGTTGTTGTCAGAACTGTCAACGGCGTGCGCAGAGACGATGGTACTTACATCCGTTTCGATGAAAACGCAGCCGTTCTTATCAAAGAAGATAAGAGCCCGAGAGGAACACGTATTTTCGGGCCTGTGGCAAGAGAACTGAGAGGTAAGGAATTCACCAAGATCCTCTCCCTTGCCCCCGAAGTACTGTAATCGGAGGTAGCTAGACAATGAGTAAAGTTCATGTTAAAACCGGCGATGAAGTTGTTGTCATCAACGGCAAATATCATGGCCAGAAAGGCAAGGTCCTGGCTGTCTCTCCCGCAGAGGGCAAGGTCATTGTCGAAGGCATCAACATCATCACGAAACACGTCAAGCCCCAGAGAATGGGCGAGACCGGCGGTCTGGTAAAGGCGGAATCCGCTCTTTACGCTGACAAAGTCCAGCTGGTCTGCCCCGAGTGCGGCAAGGCGACCCGCGTCGGAAAAGTTGTGGAAGACGGCAAGAAATACCGTGTCTGCAAGAAGTGCGGCGCAAAGTTTGAATAAGGAGGGCAAGTGAACATGGCTAGAATGAAAGAAGTTTACAAAAGCGAAGTTGCACCTGCTCTTATGGAAAAATTCGGGTACAGCAGTGTCATGCAGATCCCGAAGCTCGACAAGATCGTCGTCAACGTCGCCTGCGGCGAAGCGAAAGAAAACGCCAAGGTCCTCGACGCTGTCGTCAACGACCTGTCCACCATCACCGGTCAGAAGCCGGTCCTCATCAAGGCGAAAAAGTCCGTCGCGAACTTCAAACTTCGTGAGGGCATGACCATTGCGGCGAAGGTCACACTTCGCGGCGAGCGCATGTATGAGTTCCTCGATCGGTTCTTCAACCTGGCGCTTCCCCGGGTCCGCGACTTCCGCGGCATCAACCCGAACTCCTTCGACGGCCGTGGCAACTATTCCATGGGTGTCAAGGAACAGCTGATCTTCCCGGAGATCGACTACGATAAGATCGACGCCATCCGCGGCATGGACATCACGTTCATCACCACCGCGAAGACCGATGAAGAAGCAAAAGAACTGCTGAGCCTGATGGGCGCGCCGTTCGCGAGAGAATAAGGAGGGACTACTGTGGCTAAAACATCTATGAAAGTCAAAGCTGCCCGTGAGCCCAAATACTCCACGAGACAGCACAACAGATGCCAGATCTGCGGCAGACCCCACGCATACCTTCGCAAATACGGCGTATGCAGAGTTTGCTTCAGAGAGCTTGCCCACAAGGGCCAGATCCCTGGCGTCAAAAAAGCCAGCTGGTAATCAGAGCAATAGCAAGGGAGGAAAACTAACATGCAGGTTACAGACTCTGTAGCAGATATGCTTACAAGAATCAGAAATGCTAACGCAGCAAAGCATGATACAGTCGAAGTCCCCGCATCAAACATGAAGAAAGCTATCGCTCAGATTCTGGTTGATGAAGGGTACATCAAAGGCTTTACCGTCGAAGAAGACGGAAAGCAGGGTATCATTACGATCACGCTCAAATACGGCGAAAACAAGTCTCCGGTCATCACCGGACTCAGAAGAGTCTCCAAACCGGGTCTCCGTATTTACACGAGTTGCGAGGATATGCCCCGGGTCATGAAAGGCCTCGGCATTGCCATCCTCTCCACTCCGAAGGGCGTTATGACCGATAAAGAAGCTCGCAAAGCCAACGTCGGCGGCGAGGTTCTCGCATTCGTTTGGTAAGGGAGGAACAGGAAATGTCTCGAATCGGCAAAAAGCCCATCGCCATCCCGGCGGGGGTAGACGTCAAACTCGACGGACGCACTGTTACCGTTAAGGGCTCCAAAACCACTCTTACCCACGACGTGCATCCGAACATCACTGTGAAGATCGAAGGCGACGAGATCATTGTTGAGCGTCCCAACGATCAGAAACAGAACAGAGCGCTTCACGGTCTGACCCGTTCCCTCATTTCCAACATGGTTGAGGGTGTCAACACCGGCTTCAAGAAAGAGCTCGAAGTCAATGGTGTCGGTTACCGTGCGGCCGTTCAGGGCCAGAAACTCACTCTGACCGTCGGCTATTCCCATCCGGTCGAAATGACCGTTCCGGAAGGCCTTACCGCAGAAGTGAACGGCAACAAGATCACCATCTCCGGCGCCGACAAGCAGAAAGTCGGCCAGTTCGCCGCAGAAGTACGCGAAAAGCGTCCCCCGGAACCCTATAAGGGCAAGGGCATCAAGTATGCAGACGAACACATCCGCCGCAAGGAAGGTAAAGCCGGTAAGGGCGGTAAGTAAGAAAAGGAGTGAATCGGAATGGTTACGAAACCAGATAGCAATAAAGCTCGTCTTAAACGCCATAAGAGAGTTCGCGGCAAGATCTCCGGCACTGCCGACCGCCCGCGCCTCTGCGTTTATCGCTCCACCAACAACATCTATGCTCAGCTCATCGACGACGTCGAAGGCAAGACCCTTGTCGCCGCGTCCTCCAATGAGAAGACCTTCAAAGACTACGGTGGAAATAAAGACGCCGCACGCGAAGTTGGCAAAGTCCTTGCCGAGCGTGCGAAAAAGAAAAAGATCAAAACAGTCGTGTTCGATCGCGGCGGCTATGTTTATACCGGCCGTGTAGCAGCACTTGCAGAAGGTGCCCGTGAGGGCGGCCTTGAATTCTGAGGGAGGAGGAAGACTTTTGGCTAAAATCGATGCATCTAATTTAGAGCTCCAGGAGCGCGTCATCACCATCAACCGTGTTTCCAAAACCGTCAAAGGTGGTCGTATCTATAAGTTTGCAGCGCTCGTCGTCGTCGGTGACGGCAATGGCCTTGTAGGATTTGGCCTTGGTAAGTCCGGCGAAGTCCCGGATGCCATCCGCAAGGGTATTGAAGACGCCAAGAAAAACCTCATCAGAGTTTCTCTGAAGGGTACCACCATCCCGCATGAGGTCATCGGCAAGTACGGTGCAGGCGTTGTCCTGATGAAACCCGCTGCCCCCGGTACCGGCGTCATCGCCGGCGGTCCGGTCCGTGCGGTCGTCGAGACCGTCGGCATCCAGGACATCCGCTCCAAGGCGCTTCGTTCCAACAACCCGTGCAACGTGGTCCGGGCCACCATCGATGGTCTGTCCAAGCTGCGCAACGTGGAAGAAGTCGCTGAGATCCGCGGCAAGTCCGTCAATGAAATCTTAGGCTAAGGAGGATGACTGAAATGGCAGATAAAACTGTGCAGATCAAGCTCGTCCGCAGCCTGATCGGCGTCAAGAAAGACCAGATCGCTACCGCTCATTCTCTGGGTCTTCGCAAGATCGGGGATGTCACCAATCAGCCTGACAATCCTCAGACGGCCGGCAAAGTCTTCAAGATCAGACACCTTGTCGAAGTCGTCGACGAAGCTTGAGAGGGAGGTACGACGCAATGAAATTACACGAACTGTCCCCTGCCAAGGGTTCGAAGAAGGAAGTCAAGAGAGTCGGCCGCGGCCCCGCTTCCGGTCAGGGTAAGACCGCCGGTAAGGGTCACAAGGGCCAGAAGGCCAGAGCCGGTTACTCTCAGCGCTTTGGCTTTGAAGGCGGCCAGATGCCCCTTCAGAGACGTCTTCCGAAGAGAGGCTTCAACAACATCTTTGCCAAAGAGATCGTCACCGTCAACGTGTCCGACCTGGAAGCCCGTTTCAACGACGGCGATACAGTCGACGCAGAGGCGCTCATCAAAGCCGGTCTCATCAAGAAGGTCAAGGATGGTGTCAAAGTCCTCGGCAACGGCGAGCTCACCAAGAAGCTCGACGTCAAAGTAAATGCTTATTCTAAGACCGCGAAGGAAAAAATCGAAGCGGCCGGCGGAAAGGCTGAGGAGGTATAAGAGATGCTACAGACGCTTGTCAATGCTCTTAAGACCCCAGAGCTTCGCAAGAAGATCCTCTACACCGCCATGATCATCCTGATCTTCCGGATCGGTGCAGCCATCTCCGTACCGTTCACGAACGCCGCCCAGGGTATCATCGATGATACGACCTCGGCCGGCAACTTCATGAACTATCTCAATATGATGACTGGTGACGCGTTCAACTACTCGACGCTGTTCGCCATGTCCATCACCCCGTACATCAACGCATCCATCATCATGCAGCTGCTCGGTGTCGCCATCCCGGCACTCGAACGTCTCTCCAAAGAAGGGGACGTCGGCAGAAAGAAACTGCAGCGGATCACCCGTGTGGTCGCGGTCGTCATCGCGGCACTCCAGTCCACTGCGTACTTCTTCTATCTGCGCAGCGGCGGATACCTTGCAATGGCCGCCGACGGTACAGCCTTCACCGGCTTCTCCGCGGTCCTGCAGGCCATGGTCGTCATCATCTCGCTCATCGCCGGCTCTGCCCTCATGATGTGGCTCGGTGAACAGATCAACGCCAAAGGCATCGGCAACGGTATCTCCATCCTCCTGTTCGCGGGTATCGTATCCCGCATCCCGCAGGACACCATCATGATGTGGGAAGCCTTCAAGCGCGGCGGTCTGTACTATGCGTACGCCCCCCTTGCGGCCATCCTGATCATTCTGAGCATCCTGTTCATCGTCTGGGTGGACAACTCGGAACGGCGCATCCCCGTCACTTACGCGAAGCGCGTGGTCGGACGGAAGATGTACGGCGGACAGAGCACCAACCTGCCCATCAAGGTCAACATCTCCGGTGTTATGTCCATCATCTTCGCAAGTTCCATCCTTTCCCTGCCCCCGACCGTCCGCATGTTCGTGGACAGCCGGATCGAAGACGGCAGCGGCTGGGACAACTTCTTCAAGATGTTTGACGCAGAAAGATGGTTCTATGGAATCATGTATTTCATCCTGATCATCTTCTTTGCATACTTCTACTCTTCTATCCAGTACAATCCGGTGGAAATGGCGAACAACCTTCGCCGCAACAACGGCACCATCCCGGGCATCCGCCCCGGCAAGCCCACCTCCGAGTACTTACAGAGAGTTCTGAATCGCATCGTTCTGATCGGCTCCCTGCTCATCAGTATCGTTGCCATTCTTCCCATTGTTTATTCACAGATCACGAACGCCACCGGTTCTCAGATGAACATCGCCCTCGGCGGTACGTCTGTCATCATCTTGGTCGGCGTCGCGCTGGAAACCGTACGTCAGCTCGAATCGCAGCTGATGGTCCGTCAGTACAAAGGATTCCTGAGCTAAGGGACCCTTGACGAAAAGGAGAACGTTATGAACATTATTTTCCTTGGAGCACCTGGCGCCGGCAAAGGCACTCAGGCAGAAAAAGTCGCAGATGCCTTCGCCATCCCGACGGTATCGACCGGCAACATGATCCGTGAGGCGCTGAAAAACGGCACCGAAATGGGTTTGAAAGCCAAGGCTTTCATCGAATCCGGAGCGCTCGTTCCGGACGATGTGGTCATCGGCATCATCAAAGAACGTCTGGCAAAGGACGACTGCGCGAACGGATTCATCCTCGATGGGTTCCCGCGCACCATCCCCCAGGCTGAGGCTCTGGACGCCATGGGCATCATCATCGACAAAGTCGTCGATATCGAAGTCCCGGACGAAGCCATCACCGCGCGCATGAGCGGACGTCGTGTCTGCCCGGACTGCGGCGCTTCGTTCCACATCGTCACCAAGCAGCCGAAGGTCGAGGGAGTCTGTGACCGCTGCGGAGCAGAACTGGTCCAGCGCAAAGACGACAAACCGGAGACGGTCGCAGACCGCCTGAAGGTTTATCACGATCAGACCGAGCCGCTGAAAGGTTACTATGAAGCGGCCGGCAAGCTGAAGGAAGTCGATGGAATCGGCTCCGTCGAAGAGATCTTCGAACGTGTCACCACCGCTCTGGAGGCCTGAGCATGATCGTTCTGAAATCTGCCAGGGAACTGGAGATCATGAAGGAGGCCGGCAGGATCTCTGCCGGAGCCCTCATGGAAGTCGGCAAACACGTCCGGCCCGGCGTCTCGACGCTGGAACTCGATGAAGTCTGCTACGACTACATCAAAAGCCAGGGCGCGGAACCGAACTTCCTGCATCTCTACGACTTTCCCAATACGGCATGCATATCCGTGAACGACGAGGTCATTCACGGTATTCCGAGTAAGGACCGGATCCTGAAAGAAGGGGACATCGTCTCCGTGGATACCGGTGCCAAGATCGACGGATTCAATGGCGACAACGCCTATACGTTCTATGTCGGAGAAGTATCTCCCGAAGTGCAGCGGCTGTGCGAGACCACCCGGGAAGCACTTCTCGCGGGCATAGCGCAGGCGGTCCCGGGCAACCGGGTCGGCGACATTGGATACGCCATCCAGGAATACTGTGAAAGCCGAGGTTACGGTGTGGTCCGCGAATACGAAGGACACGGCATCGGAACCAAACTCCACGAGGAGCCGGGTGTACCCAATTTCGGACGCCCCCACAAGGGACCGCGTCTGCTGCCCGGCATGACCATTGCCATTGAACCCATGATCAACATGGGCACGGCAAGAATCAGACAGAACCCTGGTGACGAATGGACTGTATTCACCGCAGACGGAAAACCTTCCGCCCATTACGAACACTCCATCGCCATCACTGAAGACGGCCCGGTCATTCTGACCCCGCGGCCCACTCTGGACTAAACCGAAAGGGAGGATCAACAAATGTCGAAACAGGATATGATCGAAATTGAAGGTACCGTCGTCGAAGCACTCCCGAACACCATGTTCAAGGTAGAACTCGAAAACGGACATCAGATACTGGCCCACATTTCCGGCAAGCTGCGCATGAACTTCATCCGCATCCTTCCGGGAGACAAGGTAACGGTCGAAATGTCGCCATACGACCTTACCCGTGGCCGGATCACATGGCGATCGAAGTAAATTTGAGGAGGTAACACAATGAAAGTCAGACCTTCTGTGAAAAAGATGTGCGAAAAGTGCAAGATCATCAAGCGCAAGGGTAAAGTCATGGTCATCTGTGAAAACCCGAAGCACAAACAGCGTCAGGGTTAAGTCCTGAACAGTAACACTTAATGGAGGTGCCAACACATGGCTCGTTTATCTGGTGTCGACCTGCCGAGAGATAAGAGGATCGAGATCGCTCTTACTTACATCCATGGCATCGGCAGAAAGACTGCAGAAGATATCATCGCGGCTACCGGCGTCAACCCTGACACTCGCGTAAGAGACCTTACCGAGCAGGACGTTGCCAAGCTTCGTGATTACATTGACCACAACCTTAAGGTCGAAGGTGATCTCCGTCGCGAAACCGCTCTGAACATCAAGAGACTCATCGAGATCGGTTCTTACCGTGGCGTCCGCCACAGAAAGGGTCTCCCCGTCAGAGGTCAGCGTTCCAAGACAAACGCCCGTACGCGCAAAGGTCCGAAAAAGACCATCGCTAACAAGAAGAAGTAATTTAAGGGGGATAACACTTTGGCTAAACAAGGTTCCAAGAAGAACACTTCTACCCGCAGACGCCGTGACCGCAAGGTCGTGGAACGCGGCTCTGCGCATATCCAGTCCACCTTCAACAACACCATCGTCACCATCACCGACACACAGGGCAACGCTGTGTCCTGGGCTTCTGCCGGTGAAATGGGCTTCCGCGGTTCCAAGAAATCCACTCCCTTCGCAGCACAGACCGCCGCTGAAACGGCTGCCAAAGTTGCTGTCGATCGTGGCATGAAGACCATCGAAGTCTATGTCAAAGGCCCCGGCGCCGGCCGTGAAGCCGCCATCCGCGCTCTTCAGACTGCCGGTCTCGAAGTCACCATGATCAAAGACGTGACTCCCATTCCGCACAACGGATGCCGTCCGCCGAAAAGACGTCGTGTCTGATTGTTAAAGGAGGATAACCAATATGGCTAGAAACAGACAGCCCATCGCCAAGAAAGCGAAGAGCCTTGACTTTTCTCCGGCAACCATGGGTTATGCCGGCAAGGACACCCGCCGCAAGCCGAAGGGCAACATGAGAAGAAAACAGTCCGAGTACGCTACTCAGCTCAATGAGAAGCAGAAAGTCAAATTCATTTACGGCGTACAGGAAAAGCAGTTCCGCTCCTATTATGAAAAAGCAGCCAAGATGCAGGGTAAGACCGGTGAGAACCTTCTCATCCTCTGCGAGCGCCGTCTGGACAACGTCGTGTTCCACCTCGGCTTCGCCACCACCCGCCGTCAGGCTCGCCAGCTTGTAACTCACGGTCATTTCACCGTAGATGGCAAGAAAGTAGACATCCCGTCCTACCAGGTCAAACCCGGCCAGGTCGTCGCGGTCAAAGAGAAGAGCCGTTCTTCCGCAGTCTTCAGCAGACTGACCGGTGAAGATGCTCCCCTCATCACCACACCCGCATGGCTGGAACTGGATAAGGCGAATTTTGCCGGTACCATCACCAGAGTCCCGACTCGTGAAGACGTGGACTTCCCGGTGGAGGAACACCTCATCGTCGAGTTCTACTCCAAGTAATGCCACTGCTCACTAACCCGCAATCCACATTTTTGACTTTAAGGAGGGTTACGAATGATCGGTATTGAGAAGCCTAATATCGAAGTATTCAACCAGGAAGAGAACAGCACTTACGGCAAGTTCACCCTCGAGCCTCTGGAGAGAGGTTTTGGTACGACTCTCGGCAACAGCATGAGACGAGTCCTGCTTTCTTCCCTTCCGGGATATGCCATCACTTCTGTGAAGATCGACGGCAAGGTCCATGAGTTCGATACCATCCCCGGTGTCAAAGAAGACATCACGGAGATCGTCCTCAACCTCAAGAGCGTCATCATCAAGATCAATGGCGACGGCCCGAAAACCGTATACATCGATGCAACCGGAGAAGGCGAGGTCACCGCTGGTGACATCAAGGGAGATTCCGAAATCGAGATCTTCAATCCGGAGCTTCATATAGCATCCCTCGACAAGGATGCCAAGCTGTCCATGGAGATGACAGTAGACAATGGCAGAGGATATGTGTCCGCTGACAGAAACAAGGAAAAACTGCAGCCGCCGACAGGCGTCATTGCCATCGACTCCATCTACTCACCCGTTCTGAAGGTAAACTTCACTGTTGAGAACACCCGTGTCGGCCAGCGCATCGACTACGACAAGCTGACCCTGGAGGTGTGGACAAACGGTACGCTGTCCGCGAAGGACGCGGTATCGCTTGCTGCCAAGATCCTCAACGATCACCTCAAGTTGTTCATCGACTTGTCTGAATCTGAATTCATGACAGACGTGCTCGTGGAGAAGGACGACAACTCCCGCGAAAAGGTCTTAGAGATGACCATTGAAGAACTTGATTTGTCTGTTCGTTCCTTTAACTGCTTGAAGAGAGCAGGCATCAACACAGTCGAAGACCTGACGAACAAATCCGAAGACGACATGATGAAAGTCCGCAACCTCGGTACGAAGTCTCTTGCCGAAGTCATCGCGAAGCTGGATTCCCTCGGATTCTCTCTCCGTAAGGACGAAGAATAAGACAAAGGAGGAAACTACCAATGCCTGGTACGAGAAAACTCGGCAGAGCCAGCGACCATCGCAAAGCCATGCTTCGCGCCATGGTCACGTTCCTGCTCGAGAACGGCAAAATCGAAACGACCGTTACCCGTGCGAAGGAAGTTCGCGCGATGACCGAAAAGATGATCACCATCGCCAAGAAGGATGACCTTGCCGCTAAAAGACAGGTCCTTGCCTATGTCACGAAGGAAGATGTCGTCAAGAAGCTCTTCGATGAGATCGCTCCGAAATACGCTGACGTCAACGGCGGTTACACCAGAATCACCAAGACCGGTCCGCGTCGCGGCGATGCCGCTGAAATGTGCATCATCGAACTCATCTGAGTTCGACTGCCAACTTCATAAAGACCAGAGCCCTGCGCCAGATGGCGCAGGGCTTTTTTTCATTTATCAATGGTTTAACGACCGCTTGGTCGGTTATACCAAACGATTCCGAAAAAATGTCATATAAAAATAGGACACTTCTTGAAATTTGTCTTAAAATAATTATAATAGAAGCTGTGGCTTGTCAATTAAATAACAAAAACAGAAAGTGTTTATTATGACTGCTGCTTGCTGGCTGCATGGTCCATCGCCCGAGAGACCACGTGGCACGGCGGTTTTTTGTGCGCAAGTCCAGCAAAACGCATCAAAGATTGACATCTGTACAAATGCACAGAATATGTCAATCTTTTCGATACGTTCTCTGCTACAATGAAATTGGAATTACATAGTTGCGCGGTCCCGCGTTGGGAGTTTTTTTGGGGGACATCGCAATTAGGCAATGGATAAGATCTTTCAAAGGAGGTAACTTATGGAAATGAAAACCAAAATGGCTTTCCTGGGCACTGCAGAGCAGGAGGCAGAACTTCTGGCGGCGATCGACGAGATGAAAGACCTGCCGGGAGCGCTCATGCCTGTCATGCAGAAAGCACAGGAAATCTACGGCTATCTGCCCATCGAGGTCCAGAGCATCATCTCCGATGCCATGGATGTCCCCATTGAAAAAATCTACGGGATCGCCACCTTCTATGCGCAGTTCGCCCTCGCTCCGAAAGGCAAACACGAAATCTCTGTCTGCCTCGGCACCGCCTGCTATGTCAAAGGCTCGCAGCTCATCTTCGATGAGATCTCGAACCAGCTTGGCATCGGGGAAGGCGGATGCACAGACGACCGGAACTTCTCGCTGTCCTCGTGCCGCTGCGTCGGCGCCTGCGGCCTCGCGCCGGTCATGCTGGTCGACGGCGACGTCTACAGCCGGATGACCCCGGGTCAGGTCTCTGAGGTCCTGGCCAAATACGCGTAAGGAGGAGGAGAGCCAATATGAAGAGTATGCAGGAACTCACTGCCATTCGGGAAAAAATGAAGGCAGAGATCACCCTCGCTGACAAGCCCGGTCAGAAGCGCGTTGTCGTCGGTATGGCGACCTGCGGTATCGCGGCCGGCGCCACTCCCGTCCTCGAAGCGTTTACGGAAGGCGTGAAGGACGCGGGTCTCGGCGAGACCATCTCAGTCAAGCAGACGGGCTGCGTCGGCATCTGCCAGTACGAGCCTGTTGCGGAAGTTTACGATGGAACCACCCGCACCACTTACGTGAAGATGGATGCCGAGAAGGCGAAACGCATCGTCGAAGAGCATCTGAAGGGTGGAAACATTGTCACCGAGTACACCATCGGTGCCACCGAAGTCTGATAAAACGGAGGGCAGTATTATGAGTCTTAACAACGGAATCGCAACTGCTTTGACGGATACCGAGTTTTATCAGATCCAAAAGAGAGTTGCATTAAAGAACTGCGGCGTCATCGACCCCGAGAACATCGACGAATATCTGGCGATGGACGGGTATATGGCCCTGCACAAAGTCCTGACGGAAATGACTCCGGACGACGTCATCCAGGTCATGCTGGACTCCGGCCTCCGCGGCCGCGGCGGCGCCGGCTTCCCGACAGGTCTCAAATGGAAATTCGCGAAGGGCTACGACGCCCCTCAGAAATATGTCTGCTGTAACGCCGACGAAGGCGACCCCGGCGCGTTCATGGACCGTTCGGTCCTCGAAGGTGACCCCCACGTCGTGCTCGAGGCCATGGCCATTGCCGGCTATGCCATCGGCTCTTCTCAGGGCTACATCTATGTCCGTGCGGAATACCCCGTCGCGGTCAAGCGTCTGAACATCGCCCTGCAGCAGGCCCGTGAATACGGTCTGTTCGGCAAGAACATCTACGGGACCGGCTTCGACTTCGACATCGACATCCGGCTGGGCGCCGGCGCCTTTGTCTGCGGCGAAGAGACGGCCCTCATGACATCCATCGAAGGCAACCGCGGCGAGCCGCGGCCCCGTCCTCCGTTCCCGGCGGAAAAGGGTCTGTTCAACAGCCCCTCCATCCTGAACAACGTCGAGACCTGGGCGAACATCCCCCAGATCATCCTCAAGGGCGCGGACTGGTTTGCCGACATGGGTACCGAGAAGTCCAAAGGCACGAAGGTCTTTGCCCTCGGCGGCAAGATCAAACACACCGGCCTTGTGGAGATCCCCATGGGCACCACCCTTCGGACAGTCGTCGAAGAGATCGGCGGCGGCATCCCGAACGGCAAGACATTCAAAGCGGCCCAGACCGGCGGTCCGTCCGGCGGCTGTATCCCCGCTTCGCACTTCGACGTCCAGATGGACTATGAACACCTCGCCGAGATCGGCTCCATTATGGGCTCCGGCGGACTCATCGTCATGGATGAGGACAACTGCATGGTCGACATCGCGAAGTTCTTC